>NZ_JAKZGV010000033.1:0-48052 GCF_022557375.1 Shewanella sp. MM_2022_3 | reverse complement strand
CAAAACAACTTTAATACAATAAATTAACTATTTCAGTTTCTTCTTCTGGTTTTATTTTTTTCATTCTTATTTATTTCAATGTGTTGTGTAATTTTTGAGAATGATTTTCTTTTGTTTTTTTTAGTGATCTAAGGCAGGTTTTTAGTGGTTTTTAGATGTGGGCTGGCTTATTGGATGTTTATTATTAACAATCGTTAACCTTGCTTTCTTTGTGGTTACTATAAAAGTGGATTTTCCACTGCTAAGTCATGTTAACCATAAGGCATTAAATATGAGATGGCGTAAAATTAAAACTCTGATAATGGGAGCGAGCCTGTTCCTTATATTATCTCCATCCGTTAAAGCTCAAGAAATTTCATCAAGTCCCAAACTGGGAGAGCAAATAGAAAAAATACTCACAGATAAGTTTGCTGAAGGTAAATATTCTGCTAAAGGCGCAGATACTTGTTTAATGTGCCATCGTAAAAATAACACCGTTATGGCTATTTTTGATGGGGTGCATGGCGATATCAATAATAGCAAATCCCCAATGGCAGGATTGCAATGCGAGGCATGCCATGGGCCACTCGGACAGCACAATCAAGGAGGCAAGGAGCCAATGATTAGCTTTGGTTCTGACAGTCCATTGTCAGCACCGAGCCAAAATACCGTTTGTTTAGGTTGCCATCAAAAAACTGAGCAAAGTGGCTGGCATAGCAGCTTACATAACATGGAAGAAATAGCCTGTGCGGATTGCCATAAAGTCCATGCAGCTAAAGATCCGGTACTGCAAAAGCAACAGGTGAGCCAAGTGTGCACTTCTTGTCATACTCGGCAGAAATCCGATATGAATAAGCGTTCATCTCATCCATTAAAGTGGAATGACATGACCTGCATCGATTGTCATAACCCCCACGGTTCATTTAATGAGAGTGCCTTAAAAAAGACCTCAGTTAATGACACTTGCTATAGCTGCCATGCGGAAAAACGCGGTCCTTTCCTGTGGGAACATGCTCCTGTGACCGAAAACTGCTCCACTTGCCACAATCCCCACGGCAGTGTGAATGACGCGCTCGTCAAGCAACGCGTCCCTCAACTATGCCAACAATGTCATGCCGATGATGGACATGCTAGTCGGGTGGTCACTCAACCAGGTTCTGACGCGTTTGGTGCTGGTATGGGATGCCTCAATTGTCATAGCCAAATCCATGGCTCCAACCACCCTAGCAGCAGCAATTTTGCCCGTTGATTAAGGAGTCTGCCATGTCTTTTAAACTTAATATCATTACCTTGGGATTGCTTGCTGCTACCAGTGGTGTGAGTGCTGCAGACTTTTCTGTGCACAAAGCTAATCTGCAAGGGCTAAAGTTGGATGCTTATCAGTGTAAAAGCTGCATAGGAGAGAAGCGTTATCAAGGTGAGCTGCAGTTAAGTGCAGGCTGGGCCGAGAATGATGATATTCATGCGGGGAATACTTTTGGCGATGCCAGCGATGGATTGCGCGCGGCTATGGATGCGGACGTAGGTTATCGCAATGCGGGTTATGAAGCTAATGTTCAAGCATATCAATTGGGACTAGAGAACAGCTATGCCCACCTTGATGCGGGTCGGTCTGGACAGTATGCCCTGAACCTTGATTATCAATTATTAACTCGATACGACAGCCGAGCGCAAACGCAGTTGTGGCACAACAATGGCCTACTTTTGCCAGACACTGCGACTCGAGATGTCGATTTACAGCTGGAACGCGAAAAGGTGGGCTTGGGATTAGCCGCGCAATATGGCGTCATGCAGGCGTTTATTAACTACGACCACGAACAAAAAACGGGTAATCGTCGCAGTAGTTTAGTAACTCCTCGCCCTGTTAACTTTGCACTGCCTGTTGATGCTAACACTGAAAACCTCAATGCTGGCCTGAATATTTCGGGTGAAAATTGGTTAAGCGAGCTGGCTTACCATGGCAGTTTTTACCGAAATAATATTGATAACTTAAGCTTACCTTATTCGCCCGATGTGTATGCTGCTACGCCTGATAATGATGCCCATCAAGTCTCGTTATCTGGGCAATACATGCTTGGACGTGGCAACGTCAATGGCCGTCTCGCCGCTGGACGGATGCTTCAAGATGGCGATTTAATCCAAGTCAGTGGTAATCCGTTACAAAGCTGGGATGGTCAGGTTGATACCTTAGATGCGCGGATTGGCTTCAGCAATATGTTAAGCCCGCGATGGCGTGTTAACGGTCAGGTTGATTATAGCGAACGCGATAATAAAAGCTCTGTATGGGAGTTTGCGCAATTAGAGTTTGATAATGTCAGTGGTGCGTTTAAGCAAAATGTCCCCATGGACATCGAAAGGCTGACATACAAACTCCACAGCAGTTACCGTTTTAACAGTGAGTATCGCCTCATGGGAGGCTACGACCGTAAAGAGGTAGAACGCAGTTACCTTGAGCGAGAACAAACCCATGATGACGCATTTTGGGCCAAGCTGAATATCAGATCCTTGGCAAACACTGTGATTGATTTTGGTGGGCGCTATGAGAACCGCAGCGGCTCGGTCTACAACGCTGTCGAAAATACCTCGATTGAAGAAAATCCACTATTGCGTAAGTTTTATCTCGCAGACCGTGAGCGTCAGGCGGTTGATCTGAAGGTGAATTATGTACCACTTTCGTGGTTGACTATTGATTTAAATGGATATTATGCCAAGGATGATTACGCTAAAACCATTATAGGCCTCACTGAATCGACCGATTATGGTTATGACCTGCAATTGGGGATGCAACTCTCTGAGCAATTGCACCTCTATGCCTCAGCAAGCCAACAATGGATAGACTCCGCCATCGCGGGTAGCCAATCGTTTTCCTCACCAGACTGGTATAACGATGTTGCTGATGAATTTATCAATTTAGGTGCAGGGTTTACCTATAGTGGTTTATTCGATGACAGGCTGACACTTGGTGGGAATTATCAATTCTCCAACTCCGAAAGCGATACCTTAATCACCTATAACGAGGTCCAGCCATACGGTGATTACTACTCCTATAACCACAGTGTCGAGCTCTATGGTCGCTACGCTCTGAGTGAGCGTATGGGGCTCAAGCTAAGTTATCAGTACGAGCGTTATTACGACACTGACTATAGCCAATCCGCAGTCAATAGCATTCCTGGGTTAATCACCCTAGGCGACTTAAACCATAACTACAACGCGCACTTGCTGATGTTTACCTTCAGCTACCTGCTGCCTTGATTGATAAGAGGTAAAGACAATGGAACGCAGAAGTTTTCTAAAAATGAGTGCAGCCATGGGCTGTGCAGCAACGGTCACTGGCTGTAACTCGGGTTCAAGTGATGTGAATGTGGTGCCACCTAAGCCGCCAGTAGGCGATGAAGTACAAACTTGGTCATCTTGTTTGGTTAACTGTGGTTCAAATTGCCCCATCAAAGTATTTAGTCGTGATGGCATCATTACCCGTATTGAAGCTGATCATGAAACTAGCGATGAATACGGCAACCACCAGATCCGAGCGTGTGCCCGAGGACGTTCGCTGCGTAGCCGTACTTATGCTCCTGATCGTTTACGTACACCTATGAAGCGTGTTGGTAAGCGTGGAGAAGCTAAGTTTGTGCCAATATCATGGGATGAGGCTGCTTCAACGATTGCGAGTGAAATTCAACGTATCGCAAGTAGTTACGGTAATAAGTCGATTTTGAAACACTACGGAACAGGGGCTTATTATGGGTTTGCTAGCTCAGCGTGTTTTGATCGTGTGCTCAATCTGAACGGTGGATTCCTGAAGATTTATGGTAACTATTCTTGGGCACAGCAAAATGAAGCGGCCGCAGCAACTGGATTTGGTAGCACATCGGGTTCTTCTTTAACGGCGTTATACGATAGTGACCTGTTCCTCGGTATTGGCTACAACCCAAGTGAAATGCGTCAAAGTGGGTCGGGTGAAGGATATGATTTCTTAAAAGCACTTGAGGCGAATGCGAACCTTGAAGTGATTATGGTGGACCCACGTTATACGGACTCAATGGCGGGTAAAGAAAGCCAATGGTTACCGATTAGACCAGGAACCGATGCGGCATTTGCAGAAGCGATTGCCTATGAAATGATTAGCTCTGGATGGGTTGATACGCATTCCAAGGCATTTTTAGATAAGTATTGCGTTGGATTTGACAAGGCCTCTCTTGAAAAACTTGTCGCTGAATTTACCGCAAGTGGCGATCCTAAAAAGACTCAATATTTGCCTTATATCGACGTTGAAGACAACTATCGCAACTACATTCTTGGTGAAGGTAAGTTTGTCGATAATGGACCAAGAACCCCCGCTTGGGCAGCTAAAATTTGCGGAATATCAGAAGCAAATATTAAATCTGTCGCTAGCAAGATTATGAATGCTAAAGCACCGTTTATTGTGACTGGTGCAGGCGTAAACCGTCATGCTAATGGTGAACAAGCCATGCGTGCTTGCTATATGCTTTCGTTCCTAACCGGTAAAGTAGGGCAGTCAGGCGTAAGCAACGGCGCACTACCTTATCAAGGCAGTTTAAACCGTGCAGGTATGAGCGGCGGTAGTAATCCTGTTAAAGAATCAATTTCTTTCTTTACTTGGGCAGAAGCGATAGAGCGTGGCCATGAAATGACGGCGCGTAAAGATGGGATCCGTGGTACAGCTGATTTAGATACTCCACTTGGCGCAGATATTAAAGCGGTATTTGCGATTAACAGTAACGCATTAATTAACCAACATTCCGACTGTAACGGTACCGCTAAAATCCTCGAAGATGACACCAAGTGTGAGCTTATAGTCGTGTGTGATTGTTGGATGACACCGAGCGCACGTTATGCAGACATCTTACTGCCCGATACTACTTGGTTAGAGTCGAATGACCTAGTCAATGATAGCTACGCATCCGGGATCATGGGTTATCTCGTTGCCATGAAGGCTGCTGTTAAGCCAATGTGGGAAAGCATTTCAATGTTTGAAATGGGACGCTTAATTGCTGCCAAAATGGGTAAAGAAGCTGAGTACACAGAAGGTAAAGATGAAGCCGCTTGGTTAGAGGAACTATACCAAAAGACTCGAACAAACAGCGCGAATACCAATGCTCAACCTGCCTTCCCTAATAGTTACGCTGAAGCACAAAGGATTGGTGTGTTCCGTGCGTTTAGTAAGACGCCAGTACTTGCACTCGATAGCTATATCAATGGTGGTAAAGCGGTGAGCACACCGTCAGGTAAGGTAGAGATCTACTCATTGTCGATGGCGCAAAAGGGTAAAGACTGGATCTTTAATCCTAATGTTAAAGGCGACTACATCACTGCAATCCCCATGTATCAACCCACATGGGAAGGCTACGACGATGAAGATACTAAGGATGATTATCCTCTGCAATTAATGGGTTATCACACCAAGGGGCGTACACACTCAAGTTATCATAACGTGCCGTGGCTGCGCGAAGCCGCAGAAGATGCCGTATGGATGAACCCAACTGATGCCTTAGGTCGTGGTTTAAGAAGTGGCGATAAAGTACAGATGTGGAACGATCGTGGCACAGTTGAATTACCTGTACGGATTACCCCAAGGGTTGCCCCAGGTGTTGTGGCTTTAGGTCAGGGTGCTTGGTATCAACCTGATATCGCTCGGATTGGAAGGAGCGGGCACCCAATTGATGTTGGTGGCTGTATAAATACGTTAACTCGTTACCAACCAAGCCCTTTCGCAAAGGGAAACCCACAACACACCAATCGCGTGCAGATCGTCAAGGCATAAGGGGTAGATGAAAATGACTCAACAAACACAATATGGTTTCTATTTCGATAGCAGCAAATGTACTGGCTGTAAAACCTGTCATATTGCCTGTAAGGATCGCATGACTGGCTTGGTTCGCGCAAAAGATGATGTGATGAATAATGGTGTCGCTAATTTGCCCGGTATTATTTGGCGCCGTGTTTATGAATATGGTGGTGGTAATTGGTCGCAAAACGTCGATGGTAGTTTTGAGCAAAATGTCTTTGCTTACTACATGTCTATTGGTTGTAACCATTGCAGTGAGCCTGTGTGTGTTAAAGCCTGTCCAACAGGTGCAATGCATAAGCGCCGTGAAGATGGATTAGTCCAAGTTGCCACTGAACTTTGTATTGGTTGTGAAAGTTGCGCGAGAGCCTGCCCATATGATGCTCCACAGCTAGATATTGAGCGTAAGGTGATGACTAAATGTGATGGTTGCAGCGATAGACTCGCGGAAGGTAAAAAGCCTATTTGCGTTGATTCTTGTCCTTTACGGGCACTCGACTTTGACACTATGGATAATTTACGAGCGAAATATGGAGAGGGTGATGGTCATATTGCCCCCTTACCATCGCCCTCAATTACTTCACCAAACTTGATTATTAAGGCCAATCGAAATGGTCAACCAGTTGGTGGTAGTGGGCAATTATTAAACCCCGCAGAAGTGTAATAGTGAAAATGGGGGGCTTAGTCCCCTCATTTTTCTTCGTTTGTAAAAGGAACACTATGTCAACAATCAACACGAATGATTACCAAACCTGGGGTGCAATGGCAAAAGTGCTACATAACATTTTGTACTCGTACCCTAATATGCCGTTACTGACACAATTTAAGCGAGATGAGTTAGCAACACAGTGGCCAGAGCTTGAACTCTCGATAGGTGAACAGTCAGGAAAAGCTTTGCTAAGTAGCTATTTGACTCAATGGCAGGATGATGAATCGCAATTAATCGAGCTTCAATTAGATTATGGGCAGCTATTTTTTGGCCCTGGCGATCCTAAAGCTGCCCCCTGGGGATCGGTATACACCAGTGAGGGGCAGTTACTGAATGAGGCTTCGACTCAAAATCTGGCTAGCTTTTATAACACCCATGGTATCGAGTTATCCCTGACGCGAAATGAACCCGTAGACCATTTAGGCTTGATTTTATTAGTGTTGCAATACTTGTTTGATGAATTAGCGTTAAACCCCAATGACACACAAAAGGTGAGAGTCTGCACGCTATTGTTGCAACAACATACTTTACCTTGGGCGGGGCGCTGTTTGGCATTAGCAGAGCTTCATGCAAAGACGGATTTTTATCGTGGCATATCTATGCTTGCTCAAGTGTTTTTTGCACATTTAGGTACGAAGTTTAACGTGATACCTCAAACCGTAAAACTCTATCGCTAAAGGTTAGTTCATGACGTTTGTGACAGCAGTGAGTCATCAATGGTTAAAAGCCCAGCTTGCCTACCGACTTCAATTGAGTTTGGCTGCTTGTGAAAATATTCACGACTTATGTTGTGGCGGTACGTCATTAGCGTCAGTCACTAATATTATGTCTGCGATTATTTTTATTGAAGGTCAGCCACAATGGTTAGTTCTCGATAAAACAATGAATGAGCAGAAACTACCGGATAATATTGTGCTACATTGCTTTTTTGAATGCTGTAGAGTTTTATTTATCAGAGAGTTATCACATCAATCTCTAAGTCAAGCGGAACAACTTATTTTCACTTTAGCTGAGGTTTGGCGGAGTAAATATATCAAGACACAAGAGGTTGATAGTGTTTCTGAATCCATTTGTTCAATGATTGAGCGTTTATCTAAACAGCTTATGATGCATCGTCTACAATTGCGCACAAATACCCGAAACATGGGGGGATTGTAATAGTTCAAAATCCATTGTTTGGATAATTCTTAAGCGGAGTCCGTCACCGTCAAATAGGTTATATTCTTTATCCCTTGGTTTTGCCGTTTTGATTTCTTTATCTGTTAGGCGAGTAGTGACAATGGTCATGATGGGTACACTGTAGTTTCGAAGTCAAGGCCGTGTACCCTCAGGTGTACCCAAAAATCAAAGCTGTAGTTGGAGGTAATTAGACGTTAATGTGCCGTAAGTCATTGATTTTGCGTTGTTCAAGGCAAGAAAAAAGACGTCCTTAGACGTCTTCGTTCTTATATTTGGTGGGGCGGCGTCATTTGAATCTGTGTTTTAAGTTTTTGTATTTAAATTATTTTTATTGATTTGACTTTTTATTGGAATACCTTTTGGAATACCAAAATATGACGTTCTTGACTCTTACTGATTTCATTATCATCTAGAGAACGTGTCGTT
The DNA here is from genome assembly GCF_022557375.1 of Shewanella sp. MM_2022_3. Lineage (NCBI taxonomy): Bacteria > Pseudomonadati > Pseudomonadota > Gammaproteobacteria > Alteromonadales > Shewanellaceae > Shewanella > Shewanella sp. MM_2022_3. The sequence goes on along the minus strand of NZ_JAKZGV010000033.1, from coordinate 39,953 downwards.
GTAGATTTTTGTCGCTTGGAGCAAAAGCTTGTCATCTACCTTGCCGCTCTGATCATGAGTGGTAACTATCAAGTCGTACAAAGTCGCTATACCGTTTTGGAGCTCTTCTATTAGTTTGTTATCTACCGTTGCATTAGGCTCTTTAATGCTTGTAGTTAACTTACTTTGCATTTTTTCGAATTTTAAAGCGACCTGAGCAGCTTTCAGAGCGAGTCTCTCTTGTTTCAACCGAGCTTCCAAGTCATTTTTATGTTTTGAAAACTCCACATAATCTCCTGTTATAAGCTGCGTTACGACTTCTGCTTGTGTTTGTTTGCTGCACATTTGCGAGAATTTAACAGCCGTCGCTTTGTCGAGACTAATCGATAATGAAGTTTTACCGTTTATTTGACGATGTTTTCTCACTCTCCATGCATTCCTCATTGCACCAGCTAATAACTTGATTGTTGCTAGGTCAGTATGATGCTCAATAAAAAAATCGACTAAGTGGCATTTTAATCCTCCTATTGAAGAGAAAAGGTGAGGAGTTGGAATTGCCTTCTTGTGTAAGTAATTCGTCATCCACTGGCGCTCAGTTATCGTTTCTGAGTCTAGGAAATCGAATAGGTTTGCGATGACGTCAGGAGAAATTGAATAATTTTTAGACATAAAATAAGTGCTCTATTTTATCATTACATGTAATGTAACATGTTTTTTAATTCTTCATAAGCCATGGTATGGCGTGTATTTTGTGGTAAAAAGTAGTGTATTACCCAAGTTCATATAAGGTCTGATATGTTACTTTTGAATTCAATGACGGGGGCGACTCCTGAGATTCGGTTAGTATTGCTCGCCTGGGCTGCGCACTTCGGGAACAGTTACCAATCGGGAGAAATGAATGAATTTGCAAGTACTCTAAAAGTCTCTAAGCGACATATTAGGTCTGCGCTTAAATATCTCGTGCGGGAGGGATATATCTGGAAGTGTAAGAGTATTGTTGAACAACATGGCGTGAAAAAGTCTAAATTACGTTTTGATTGTGGCTTAACTGACGAATGTTGGAAGATGTGGAGTGAACTTGCTGCGTCTTGCAAATGGATGGATGAACTACGCTTTGCTCTTCTTGATGCAGGTAAGGATGGTACCTATCAATCTGGCCAACTGACTGTTATTAGTGAATCTATGCGCTTGGTAAGGGCTGCTTTGCTCATAATGTCGAATAATGCAGGATACGTCATTGGGTGTAACAGTAAGGTTTTATGCAAAAAGTTAGGTATGAGTGAGGCGAAATTACGCCAGACGATCGACAAACTGGCTAAAGCTAATTCAATTACAATCGCTACCAAGGGCGCGGCTCGTTCAGAACTACTGAACCGCATATTACCAATCTATCAAATTCGTCCTAAAATCCCCGCCATGTGTACTATTAAGCTTGGGGTGAGTCTATCTAGGTTACGTCTACTACCTCTGCAGTTCACTGAAAATTTAGCTTTGTTTCACCGTCGCGTACTTGCTCTTAAGCAAACTAAAAAAAATAGATATCCAAATCAAAATTCATTACTGTCTAATGAGCAATATTGGGCACTATCCAAAAGATTTAACAATAAAGAATTGACCGACTCGATTCATCATATGTGCATGTCCACGGTTTTATCTTTGGTACCTTTGTATGTATCAGGCTCTTTGTCAAAAGGGCTAGCTAAACCAGAAGCAATTGATGCGTTGAAGGCTCGAGTTACGCTGCTGCTGTCCGAAGGATTTTTATATGAGCCACAGGCAGTGCCTAAAGTCAGGAATAGCAAACAGAAGGATATTGATACCTTAAAAGACTTTACCTTCCATGCGTTAACCGAAGAAGTAGTTAATCTAATACTAGAGCTTTCAAAGTCATGGTTGCTTTTTAAGAATGTTTACGGCGATAGCGCAAAACTAATCGATTATCTTCCGAATCATCAAATGGTCGCAATAGCCACCGAAATCAACGAAATGGTAGCTCATCAGCAGTGTAAGGATGACCAGGATGTTCAACAAGATATTGTGAACGATATCAATACGATAGTTTTTTGTGTTTTGAGTGTGAGCATTCCAAAACAAGTTAAAGATGATGATTGTATGATTTTAGGGCGTAAGTTGCTTACGGTTAACTCCAGAGTTGAAGATGTGCGAATTCAGCGTATAAAAAGGTTAATTTTATTGGAAAAGGTTAGCTTTCAAGCCTAACAGGATTTCGGATTAGTAATATAGGGTAGGTCTGTTGCTGTTTGACCAGTTGTAGGCTGCGATTGCCATACTGTGATGTCGTGTAGAAATAAACATACAGGGTACATCTTGTGAATTAATCACAGGAGTATCACCATGACACCATTCAATCCAAGCTTCTTACAGATGACTAGCGAATATCCGCTAGTACCAGAGTATCAAGCTATCATACAACGCACACTTGAATTAGAACTTAGTAACTTCAATCGAGTTTGTGCAATGCGCTTTGATTTGAGATTTCCTGACAACATGTTTTATCAAGACCCTAAAGTGATCTCGCGTTTTATTGACTCATTTAAGGCTCATTTACGAGCCTTAAATGAGTCAACGCTTGGGCTCTCATAGCATCGGCTTTAGTTATGTCTGGTGTCGCGAAAGAGATCGCTCACCAAACTGGCATTACCATTTGATCTTTTTGTTTAATAAAGATGCCGTATGTGGCTTTGGAAGTAATACTTTTGGTGATGACAGTATCTACAATCGAATTTTAGACTCATGGGCGAGTGCAATTCCCATTCCTGTAGAACAGGCTATAGGTTTAGTTCATATATGTAAGAACGGGGTGTACTGGCTTGATCAGCGTTCAGCGGATTTTCCTTCACAGCTAGCCTTGGCAATGGAACGATTTAGTTATCTTGCTAAAGATAAAACGAAAGACATTAATGATGGATACCGAAATTTTGGTTCTAGCCAAAAATTATATTTGATTTAGCTCCATTATCATTGGCGGTATTCATACCAAAGTATGTTACCCACCAGCAGAAAAAGTGTCAGTATGTTTATTAGACGAATATTCATAGCGAATAGGCAATAGATTTGAGTTGGTGGATTATTGCTGCGTGAGCAATCCCTTAGCCTCACTCTCACGCAGCAATAACTATAGTTTGCGGTTAAAATTTACATAGGACTCTAAGGTTATGAAATTAACCCACAAGGAATGTCAAAATGGATATAGGTCACAGAGAGTTACAACTACATCTAAATAGCCAATATTATTGCTTGGCGCTAGATAAACTCGACTTAATTTCACAAACCATGAGAGCCGCTCTAAATAAGTATTCAAGAGTTTTTATGGTCCGGTTTGATGTGCATTTACCAGGGTTGAATTTAAAATATTCACCAAAAATTTATGATTCAGCTATAATAGACCGGTTTATTGACTACCTAAAAGGCACTATTCAAAAGGGAAGTTTTCCACAGGGCTGCAAGGGTAAGCAAACTTATCCCAGTAAAATGTTCTATGCATGGTCAAAACACTATTCAGATGCAGATACAGACCATTATCATGTTGTCATTTTCCTTAATCATGATGTTTGCAGTCACTTGGGGGATTTCAGTGTCCATGGATATAACCTGAATACTAAGATTGTTGAAGCTTGGGCCTGCGCATTGGAGCTAGATAGCGCTAGTACTAAGTTTCTAGTGGATTACCCTGAGGATACACCTGTTTACTACCTCAATCGTAATGCTAAAAAATTCCCTCTGACTTTTGACAAAGCATTCTTTCACCTAAGCTATTTAGCCAAACTAGGGACTAAGCACTATGAAGATAGGATGTATTCATTTGGGTGTAGCAAAGTGTAGGCGGATAACATTTTTGGTTGGCAATAAAATTTAAAATGAATTGACAGGAGGGGGTAACCCTCCTGTGTCATCAAATTTTGCCAAACTCATTGGCTGTTAAAAATGTGGTTTTAAAACGATGACGTTATTGCGTAAAACACTAGTCCCATTCATACCCACAGTCACGGCAGCACCAACCACCATCATAACGGATGATGTCATCAGATGAACCACAATTTGGGCATTTGAGCATTGAGGCTGTTTTGATAGGGATAAATCTTAAAAACTTCATTTACTTCTCCTTAGTAAGCTTTTATTTAGCCGAGACGTTCCTGTTCAATCAATTTGCCTTGTACCTACCTAGTAGATGCTTTCTTAAACCATTGGGTAAAATATCAAAGGCTTTTTATGCAATAGCATGGAAATCCAAGCTCGGAGTTGAGTATAGTTTGTCTCGATAATCGAGACAAGTGTTTTTGCATCTATCATTTAAACACTATGCAAAAACAACTATATTCACCTATCAACGAGGCATTTGTTTCTTGGCTGAAAAATGCTCGGGAAGCTAAAGGGCTGACTCTTCGTGATGTGGGCAAACTTATAGGCCGCCATCATTCCATCATTGGTAATGTTGAAAATATGTCTCGTAGAATGGATGTGGCGGAGTTTGTTGTATACTGCCAGGCGCTGGAGCTTGATCCGATTGAGTGTATTGAAGCTTTAAAAAAGATGAATGCCAGAATAAACATTCCAAGTTCCAAGGACCTCATTGATACACCTTAGATAATTTCCCTGCAAAGACAAAAAAATAAGGAGGGTAATCCCTCCTTATTGTTAGATTTCTAGCTCGACAAAGTCCTTATCGATATCGTCTTGCTCAATACCTATATACCGCAGGGTAGTTTCTTCGGCGCTGTGTCTGAGCATCTTCATTACTCGACCAATATCTTTGGTTTGTTGATACAGCAGATAGCCTCGCGTCTTACGCATTGAGTGGGTGCCTAAGGCGATTTTGAGCTCTTCTCCAATCATTGCTAGTGCTCGGCAAATATAGCGGCGTGACAAAGGCGCGGGTTTGGTGTTTTTCGCTCGTTGATTACGGTAGGACTGAAATAGATAGATATGGTTAGGATGCTCGCGCGCAATACGCTGTATCCGTTCCAGCGTTTTTGAGTTGAGTTTGATATTGGCGATTTTGCCGGTTTTGGATTCCTTAATGATAAGCCTATCGCCGTGGATATCACTGAACTTAATCGAGAGTAAGTCAGAAATCCTCAGGGCGAGATTAAGGCCGATATTCCACACATCGGCCAGTTGCTGGCTAAACTGTCTTTCGAGTAGATAGCTGATAAGCTTAACGGTGTCTTGATCTTTAACCGCTTGAACTTCAGGCATGGTCATGTTCCTCTTTTTTGCTATAGCGTGTTTTTGGGTACTTGCGTTATTGAAAGCCTTATGGGGCAAGGGGTTGAGTGTTCCCGTTTTATGGTTACGGGAACTTGCGGGCGTTCAATAACATTGAAGTAACGATGTGGGTTAATCCAAGCTCACTTCTACTTGATAGACTTCCATCTGGTAGTAACTGACAAAGTTATCGCTGAACAACTTAATCAGTCCCTGTGATTCCCGCTCTCCAATCCAACCGCTAAACAGGCTATAGACTTGCTTGCTGTTAAAGCAGATATCGATGTCTTTAACCAGTTCAGGGAAAGGATGGCCGCGAAAAGCAAAGTCGGTGATGTAGACGAAACGCCAGTGATCTTGCTGTTTCTCAAGCCGTACTTCGACGGGATGAAAGCCACCATCTTCGGCGCTGTAATCTGGGTCTCGAAAATTAAGGGTGATGGCGTTAGCGTCTTTTGGTGTGACGTTAGCCAGCTCCTTTTCAATCACTTGGTAAAAACGATCGGGCATCGCTGGCAGTTGGTTACGCTTGATAGTTAATGTCATGGAATATTCCTTATTTAAAAACGTGCATACGCAAGAGCCAAGGCGCAGTCACGCCTTGGCTCTTGTTGTCTATGCGGTTGGGTTAATAAAACAGTGGTTGGTCGAGCTGTTTAAGGTGAGTCGCTAAGGGCTGCTTGATAGAGCTCTAAAGCTAGGGTTTAGGAAAAGGTGCTTACGGTTAGGGAATTGGTGCAGGCTTACGAACTCGAACAAGTTATCGAGTGAGGGCGAAGTTGCTGGTGGTCAGTGGCTTAGCTTTGGTTTAGCTTCGGTTTGATAAATCGCAATATACAAATAGCCGTGGCTACCTAAGGTATCAGCCTCACAGGTAAAGCCGGCGTGTTCAATGCTCACGCAGTGCTGCTTGGTGGCATCAATCTCGCCAGTGGCCACCAGCCGTTCAAGCTGTTTAACCATAGCGGGAAAGGCTTCGACAAATTGTTGTTTAATTGCTGGTGGAAATTCACCGACAAAGCTTGCGCGGTCATGGAGATAATCCAAGTGCAGACCGCGCAAAATTAGTCTCGCACCAAAGCGGGGAGACACTTTACGGGGTAGGCCCCAGGCGTGCTCAATATCGAAAAGTTTTAGGGTTGTCATAGTGACCTCAATGGTTGAAGGATGAAACTAAGGGAATGGCTTGCTTGTTAGTGGACTAGCGAGAGCGGTGATGAATATCTAGTTGAGTACAAGTGGTGAATACCGCTGTATATCCAGCAGGTAAAGGTCTTTAAGTATGCACACTCCAATTAGGCTGTTCATTACTGCCATGGTTAAAGTACACACCATTGATGACCCGCTGCCATTCACCTGTAGGTACACCATAACTGTTACAGGGGCAAACATAGCGGCAAAAGGCAATCTCCTTGGGCAAGTGCTCAACCACATCACGGTGAAACACACTCAATACGGTTTTATGTAACAGTGGATTAGGTGCGACAATTGGCTTGCCAATCACTTGGCCCATGGCATTAAGTGGCCGCACAAACATAGGCAAAATGAGTTCAACCGCTAAACGGTTACGCAGTTCAGGAAACGCGGCGCAGGCTTCGGCAACGCAGGCCTGTGAAAAGCTATCGGTAAATTCAATCATGATGGACTCCTTGATTTGGTGTGGCAGGTTTAAACGCTGGCTAGAGTAGGCCGCGCTCAGCAAAGGACACTGGCGTGCGGCCAACCACGATATGGTCAAGCACGCGCACATCGATAAGGGCTAGTGCGTCGGTTAACCGTTGAGTGATGTGCTTATCTGCCATTGAGGGTTCAGACTCGCCGGATGGATGGTTATGGGCAAAAATCACCGCAGCCGCATTAACGGCCAATACCGCCTTAACCACTTCTCTTGGGTAAACACTGGCAGCATCTAACGTACCAAAGAATAGCTCTTTAAACTCGAGTAATTGATGCTGATTATCGAGCAGCATCACCGCAAATACCTCCCGCTCATAACCACCGAGTTTGTAAGTTAAAAAATCCTTAGTGGCCTGTGGATTGGTATAGGCGTATTTCTTCACATAACGCTCGGCAATGATATTGGCGGCAGAGGCGAGGATGACGTCATCCGAGGGCGGCCATAGCGTTACAGGTCGAATGGTTGTTCTGGTGTGCATAGGTTTTGTTGACATATCAGGCTCCTTGAAAGCGTTAATGGGCTTATGCACTGGAGTGATATATAGCTAAAAAATGTTCGAAACAGACATAAAAGCCAAGGTGCTTGTGGGCACCTTGGCTTTGTGAGGACATGAGTAACCTAGGCTACATACCTTTGTTTTTCGCCCAGTCGTAACCAGCAATCACGCCGAGAATAAATAACTCAGCTACGGGCCTATTGATGAGCAGGCTAAACATAATCCTTCTCCTTTAGGCTGCGGTAAATTCCAACGCCAAGCATAAAGCCGGCGATAAATGCGATAGGCATAAAGCCTCCTTAGTTTAAATAGATAGATTGGCCACTGGTTGCAATCGCTTCTGGTAGCCGGATGTGACAGTAAAAGGGTTACTGCATGTCAGTGATATAGATGTGAAAAAGGTTGGAGACCGCTAAATTTCACAGTTAAAGATAACCGCCACTCCTCATGGTTTGAACTAAACCAGAGGATTCAAAAAATGAGATTAATCAGACTAAAAGAAGTTATCGACTGCACAGGCCTTGCCCGTTCAACCATCTACAAATACATTGATGAAGGCACTTTCCCTAAGTCGGTCTCGCTAGGCGATAGAGCAGTTGCATGGGTAGAAAGTGAAGTGCAGGAGTGGATTTTAGAAAGGATAGAAGCAAGAGATTGTTAACTTAAAGAGTTTGAATGCACTACTTAATAAGTTAAGTCTTAAATGGAATTAGCGATTATGAATATCCGTTTAGAGATGATTTAGTTGCTAAATATGACGTAGGTGTCACAACAAGGTTATGGTGAGTAAGCGTTTATGAATGTAGTATGTATTTGAAACGGAGAGCATAGTAAGGTTTTTTATGGATGATTTTTCACCTTCTGATCTAAAAACAATTCTGCACTCAAAGCGCGCCAACATGTATTACTTGGAATATTGCCGTGTGATGCAAAAAGATGGCCGAGTGCTCTACTTGACCGAAGCCGATAAAGAAAACCTCTACTTCAATATTCCGATTGCCAACACCACCGTACTCATGCTCGGCAACGGTACTTCAATTACTCAAGCCGCGATGCGCATGCTCTCACAGGCTGGGGTATTGGTTGGGTTTTGTGGTGGAGGTGGCACGCCACTGCACATGGCTTGTGAGGTGGAATGGTTCACGCCTCAGAGCGAATATCGCCCAACAGAATATTTACATGGCTGGCTTTCATTCTGGTTTGATGATGAAAAGCGCTTGGCCGCCGCTAAACAATTTCAAAATGCACGGATTGATTACTTGCAGCGCGTCTGGCGATCAGACCGAGAATTAACGCTTGAGAAATTTAATCTGCAAGATGAAGTGATAAAGCAATCCCTTGATACCTTTCACCAACGTACTGAAGCTGCGAGTAAACCAGCCGAACTGCTGCTTACGGAAGCGCAGCTGACCAAAGCCTTATACAAATACGCCGCCAATAACACAGGCAAACAAGGCTTTACGCGTCAGCATCAGCCGGATAAAAAATGCACCGACAAAGCCAATGATTTTTTGAATCATGGCAACTACTTAGCCTATGGGCTTGCGGCAAGCTGCTTATGGGTGCTTGGCATTCCGCACGGCTTTGCCGTCATGCATGGCAAAACCCGAAGGGGAGCTTTAGTGTTCGATGTGGCGGACTTAATCAAAGATGCCATTGTGCTGCCGTGGGCGTTTGTTTGCGCTAAAGAAAACGCCACCGAACAAGAGTTTCGCCAACAAATACTGCAAGCTTTTATCGAGCATAAAGCACTCGATTTTATGTTCGATACGGTGAAAAGTATTGCTCTGCAAGGCCAGACAGAGCTCGAAAATCAGCGAGAGAATGACCCTGAGAACAAGCCAGAAAAGCACCTAGAGAGCAACTCAAAGATCGAGCAAGAGAGTGAGGTGAATCCACGATGATGGTCACCTTTGTCAGTCAATGCGAGAAAAACGCTCTCCACAAAACCCGCCGTGTACTCGATGCCTTCGCCAACCGGATTGGCGATAACACCTGGCAAACCCTCATCACCGAAGATGGTTTGTTGACCGTGAAAAAAATGCTACGTCAAACCGCCAGCCGCAGCACCGCCGTCAGTTGCCACTGGCTGCGCTCCCGTTCGCGTAGTCAGTTTTTATGGGTAGTGGGTAACAAGAAGAAATTTAATGCAGAGGGATATGTGCCGGTCAATAGTACTGCTACTGATTTGAACATAAAACAACATTTTTATTTAAATACCAATGTCATAGCGCTGTTGGCTCAATTAGCAGGCTATTTTCATGATGTGGGAAAAGCAATCGCTTTGTTTCAACAGAAGCTCATGCCAGACAGGTATGGAAAAATTTATGAGCCATATCGACATGAATGGGTATCATTAAGAATTTTTCAGGCATTTGTTAACGAGGATAGCGACCAGAATTGGTTATCTAGGCTTGCAGATGTTGATCTCAGTACCGAGTCGTTTGTACTTGAAAATTTACATGGGCTAAGTGATGGAATTGCTAAGAACCCTAAGAATCCTTTTGAATACCTACCGCCTTTGGCAAAGTTGGTTGCATGGCTAATAGTCTCACATCACAAGTTGCCCCAGTACCCAAAGGGAGGGGATAACCCGCCAGTATTTGAAAATTCGCAATTATGGTTATCAAAGTTATTTGAAGCCTGCTGGAATTCACCTCAATGCTTAAACACTGATTGGTCTAAAGCAAACATCGAAGAAAATTGGCGTTTTCCATATGGGACACCATTTAAAAGTGCTCAATGGCAAACACAAGTCAGTATTGTTGCTAAAGAAATATTAAAAGACGACCGTTGTTTTACAGATTGGTTTGGCCAGCACTATACGATGCACTTATCTAGGCTCTCACTCATGTTGGCCGATCATTATTATTCATCCCTCAAAGACACAACGCCAGAATGGCAAGACCGTAACTATCATGCATATGCCAACACAGATAAAGATGAAAACGGTCAAAAGTATCGAAAACAGAAGCTTGACGAGCATAATATAGCCGTCGGACATCACGCTAAGCGAATTGCAAAAGCTTTGCCTCAACTACGTGATGATTTGCCTGCATTGAGCAGGAATAAAGAGCTATCAAGCAAAGTGCCGAAAGAATATAAAGCTAGTTTTGGTTGGCAAGATTATGCTTATGAACTTTCTAAATCATTGCATGAAGATTCTAAAAAGTATGGCTTTTTTGGTGTTAGCATGGCCTCCACGGGTAAGGGGAAGACACGTGCTAATGCTCGGATTATGTATGGCGTGGCAGGAGAAACGAATTGCAGGTTTAGCATTGCGCTAGGTTTAAGAACACTGACCCTACAAACAGGTGATTCTTTAGAGAAGGACTTAAAACTTAACAAAGAGGAACTTGCAGTGTTAATTGGCTCTCAAGCTGTTAAAGAATTACACCAGCAATCTCGCCAACCAGAAATGAGTATTGAGGAAAGCTATGGTAGCGGCTCAGCCGAACCTTTGTTAAAAGATGAAGTTGCACTTAAAGAAAATTTACCAGAATACACTGGAGTATTAGCGAAATGGCTTGAACATGACCCTAAAATTCTCAAACTTATTCAAGCACCTGTATTGGTCAGTACGATCGACTATTTAATGCCAGCAACCGAAGGTCTCCGAGGTGGTCGCCAAATTGCACCAATGCTACGGTTGTTATCTTCAGATTTAGTGCTAGATGAGCCTGATGATTTTGGTTTAGAGGATTTACCCGCTTTATGCAGATTAGTTAATTGGGCCGGTATGCTCGGCGCAAGAGTGTTATTATCTACTGCCACCATTTCACCCGCCTTAGCAAAATCACTTTTTACAGCTTATCAAGCGGGCCGCAAACATTACACACAAGTGAATGGCGAGCAAGGAGAAACAGCTGAAATTTGCTGTGCTTGGTTTGATGAATTTAATAAGCCAAGTTCTGCAATCATTTCAGATGTAAAAGCGTATCAAGAAACACATAATAAATTTGTTGAAAAGCGTATAAAGAATCTGACCACTGAAACAAAACCGCTGCGTAAGTCTGCAATCATTCCAATGCAACCAATTCAAGAATTGTTGCCAAGTCAATTTATAGCAAAGCAAGTCAGGCAATCCATTATCGCACTACATGATCAACATTCCGTGAAGGTTGAGTGCAAAAATGTATCAATTGGCTTAGTTCGTTTGGCCAATATTTCGCCCTTGGCCGCAGTAGCAAAATGGTTATTCGCACAAGATGCGCCAAGTGATTACGTTATCCACTACTGTGTCTATCACAGTCAATTTCCATTGTTGCAGCGCTCAAAAATTGAACATCAACTTGATAAGGCATTGACACGACATGACGAAGCCGATTGGCTCAATAACAGTGGTATTAAAGAATTAGTCGAGTCATCGGTCGAAAATAATCATATTTTTGTTGTGCTAGCAACTGCGGTTGCTGAGGTAGGGCGTGATCATGATTATGATTGGGCAGTCGTCGAGCCAAGTTCAATGCGTTCAATTATTCAATTAGCAGGGCGTGTGCAACGACATCGACAAAACATTCCAAACACTGAAAACATTCATATCTTGTCAAAAAACTATAAGGGCTTAAAAGGGAAAACTCCTTGTTTCGAAAAACCAGGTTTTGAAGCTAAACCCTTGTTATATGCGCATCGGGATTTATTGGAATTGAACTGCGAGGCTGAATTAAAACAGGTCACAGCAATCTCCAGAATTAAAACGCTGACGAGCGCTCCACTTTTTGAAAAACCTAAACAAACAGGCGATAAACCTAAATTTAGAGTGTTTAATGAATTAGAGCATTTTTCACAGAGTTTGCGGTTAGAAGGGAGTGCAAATGAGCAAAATTGTGCGGCCCAGTGGTGGAAAAATGAAGCGACCTGGTGTGGTGAAATTCAGCGAATTCAACCTTTTCGTAAATCCGAACCAACAGCGGATTACAAAATCACGTTTAACAGAAGTGGTAAACCTGTTTGGCAAAAAAAAGTCGCTAAATCTTCACCCGCAGAATTTATAAATACCGATGATTTTGCCAAGCAGCCTGAAAAAATAAATATGGCATTAGGTAATAATTTTTGGGGAAACTTTGATTTAAAAGAAGAGGTAGGATTATTAAGTGAACGGCTAAACATGGTTGACAGTACAGTATTGGAAAAATTTACGCATTTGTCGTTAAGAATATTAAATGCTGATAACGGGGATCAATGGCAATGTCACCCAGTGTTGGGCGTTTATCAAAATTTAAAAGGAGATGAATATGGAGTTGAGTGAGCAAGACATTTCGAGTGCACTTGCTGATAAATTCATAGTTTATTTGGCAGAACGCAGAGATTCAAAAGAAGAAGCATTTTTAAAATCGAAGATTAAAAGAAATAAACAAGGAAAAGTTACCAATGGAGCAATAGTTGAGCGCGTCATTATTCAACTTGAAAAGGTGCTGCCAGAAGATAAGGTTAAAACATTAAAAGCAGAGATAAAAAAGATAAAAAAATCTAAGGAACAAACAGCTTTAGAGTTTCAAAGGAAAAAACTAGAAGATCTTTTAAAATGGAGTGGTGAAGTTCTAACCGATCCATTATTGATTAATTTAAAACAAGAGCTTTTTGAATTTGTCATTAAAAATTCAAAAGATCACGAACCTGTTGAGTGGTTGAATAATTGGGCGCAAAAAGCTAAAGATATTAGTTTTGCAACACATGTTGGTAAGCTCACACATTCAAGTAGTAAAAGTTCTAGTATATTTGATACTACGACCGATATAGATAACAGATATTTATCTACTAACACACTTAAGTCACTTGCGATTGATACCGCTTCATCTAATGCAGCGTCACTTCCTGTGGCGGATGTATTAAATTTAAGTGTAGCGGGTGTGAGTTTACTAGACCGGATTAAAGAGGGAGATGGTTCATTTTTTAGGTTATTTACGGAAAATCAAAGTTTAATTGAAAATTGGCTCATTCAATTTAAACAGGCGTTTGATAGTTCTAGTAAACAAAGTTATTTCCTATCCAAGCAAGTTTATTTTCCAATTGCTCATGATGAGTATCACCTATTGCTACCATTAACCTCATCGTCATTGGCTCATGAATTACATTTAGAGCATAAGAAACGTTGGGATGAACCTTACAAAAAGGCCTTTGAACAGAAAGGTAGTAAAAAATATTCCGATCAAGTAGTTGCTACTTATCCTAATAAAGCTAGTTTGCATGTTACTGGCTCGAACCACTCAAATGCTTCTTCGTTAAACGGTAAGCGAGGGGGGCGTATTTCATTAATGGCTGCATTACCGCCACAATGGAATGCAAAGCTACCTTCCTATGCAGAACATCAATCGATATTTACTCGGTCACTCGCCTATGAGTTAAGGGACGAAATAAGCGAGTTATCTAGCTACTTACACTTGCTTAAGAACAAAGAACTGAGTGTGAGTGAACCTAAACGAAATGCTGCAGTATTAGCAAAGCTGAGTGCAATTAATGATCAATTTTTCAACTTTATTGAGTCAATTAATAATTCTGAATCACAGGTAGGTTGGACGCTAACTAGCAAATTAGACATTGAGTATCAAGTATTGTTTGAACCTTGGCGTGATGATGACGCTGCTTTAGGCCTCAAAAAAAATAACGATTGGCTAAATAAAATTAGTCAAGATTTTGGTCGTTGGCTCAATCAACAGCTCAATAAAAATAAGCAACTAAAGCTTACACCCATTCAGGCTGCATTGTGGTCTGATTGCTTTTTTCTTGACCTCAAGGAATTTTTTGCAATAAAGGAGGTTGAACTATGAGCCAATATTTAGTGTTAAGCCATATTGAAGTGCAGAATGCTAATTCTATCGCGGGATTTACATGGGGCTTTCCAGCAATAACTGGATTTTTAGGTTTTACACATGCGTTAAGCAGGAAAATTTCACAGAAGTTTGGTGGAGAATATGATACCGCTCTAAGCGGTTGTGTAGTGATATCAAACGCATGCCAAAATAAAGTTTGTCAACCCAAGCAATATGCTGACTTTGAATTTATACAAAGCCGTAACCCCCCAGTTCTTGAAAAAAATAAAAATGGAAAGAAAGTTCCTGTTATCGAAGAAGGAAAAATGAATCTAACCGTCAGTCTGGTTATTGAATTAGATAAGCAGTTATTACTAACTGACGAACTAGTTAAACAATTTGAGCAGACGGCTTTAGATTATTCTTATCAGCTGCGTTTGGCTGGTGGTTCTATTTTGAATATCAAGCAGGCTAAATTGTTGTCGGCAAGTACAAGCGAACAGCAAGCCATGCTGCTAAAAAAAATCAAACGCCTAACTATGCCAGGGTTTGTATTGCTTGACAGTAGTGCTGATTTAGAAGAACAGTATCAACACTTGTTAGCTACTAACGATTGTTCAGATGATGAACAACCTACTTTGTTTGATGCTTGGTTAGATTTTTGCGCATTAAAAAGTAAAGCGGTACCAAAACTGGCTGAAGGTCAAACCGAACCAGATATGGAGACTGATGCAGACTGGTATTATCAGCCTAAACCAAAAAATGGCTACTTAGTGCCATTAATGACAGGCTATAAGGCAATTAGCCAAGTTTATGAAGCTGGTGAAGTTGCAAATACGCGAGACAACACTACGCCATGCTGTTTTGTCGAAGCTATTCATTCAGTCGGAGAATGGAAAGGCGTGCATTCTCTAACCTCAATAAGTTCTGCTATGTGGAGGTACCACCATGATGGGCAGTGGTATCTTTGTCGGCAAGGTTCAAACGTAGTCGCGACAGATAATCAAGCTACTGATTTAACTCAAACTAGTGAAGTAATTCAAACTCTTAATTTTGAAGATGCACTAAATAATTGGTAAGGAATACAAAATGACAATTTCAAATGTACCCAGCGTTTTAGCTTTTGATCGTAAATTAGAACCCTCTGATGCGTTGATGTTTTCTGGGTGTTGGTGTGACACGGGTGATGACAAAAAGTGGGCTCCGATAAAGCTTTTTGAGCGCCGTAATCGAGCAGTAAAAAGTAACTTTAGTCAGGAAGTGCTAAATGATGAAGAAGAATTACAAAAACAAATAACAGAAGCAAATCTATCGTGGGGAGATGATGCCGCGTTAAATGAAAATCAAGATACGTTAAAGGTCAGTTTTAGTTTACGCGTTATAGCCGGGCTCACGAAACCATCAGTTTGTAATGATACAAATTTTGAAGCTAGATACAGAGAAAAGATTTCTGCTTATGTAGAAACAGGGTTAGGTGAACTGGCAAACCGTTATGCTTATAACATCGCTAATGGTCGATTTTTATGGCGTAATCGTGTAGGCGCTTTAGGGGTTAAAATAATTGTTTCTCATCCAAGTCTTGAAAATCCGCTTGTATTTAACGCTTATGACTTTTCATTACATCAAACAACCAGCGATAACCCCCAACTAGCAGTGCTAGCAAATTTAATTCACCAAGGTTTGAGTGGCGCTCAAAATATATTATTAAAAATAAATGCGTTTGTTCAATTAGGTGATCAGCAACGAGTTTGGCCTTCTCAAGAAATGGTTTTGAATTCACCCAAAGGTTCTAAGAGTCGACATTTGTTCAACTTGAATGGCCAAGCAGCAATGCACTGCGAGAAAATAGGTAACGCACTTAGAACTATTGACGACTGGTATCCAAATGCAACTAGCCCTATCGCAGTTGAAGCGTATGGGACAGTGACACAACGTGGTGTTGCATATCGTTCGAGTCGTAATGACTTCAAAACCTTATTGTTAGCCTGGTTGAACGAAGCTGACGATAGTGTTCAACCGGTGTCATATAATAAGCACTTTGTAGCAGCAATGTTAATCCGTGGCGGTGTGTTTGGTGAAAGTGCAGGCGATGGCGATGCAGACAATTAAGGAGCCACTATGAATTTTTATACTGAGCTTCAACTTTTGCCAGACCAAGAAGTTAACCTTGGCTACATTTGGCAAAACGTCTTTCAACAAGTGCACATTGCTTTGGTGGAGCACAAAGTGGCGAGCAATCAATCGCTCGTTGCGGTCGGTTTTCCTGATTATCGCCAAGCGCAATTTCCGCTCGGCAATAAGTTACGCCTATTTGCTAAAGAGCAAACGACATTGGAAAAGTTGGATATCCACCGATGGCTAACTCGCTTAGAAGACTATGTGCACATCAAAGGGATCAAACCTGTACCAAGCGATGTAACTTACGTAAGCTTTGTACGCAAGCAGGTGAAATCGCCCGAACGAATAGAGCGGGATATGCAGCAAAAAGCCGCACTATGGGCAGCAAAATCCGGTAAACCGCTGGTGGAATGTTTAGCGGATTTGCAACAAAGCAAGCCGACAGCATTGTGCTCTTTGCCGTTTATTTACTTGCATAGCCAGCAAACCAAGCAACGCTCACCAGAAAAAAACAACAAGTTTCCGCTGTTTATTCAGATGCAGCAGCAAAGCACATCACAAGATGGGTGCTTCGATTGCTATGGCTTGAGTAGCAAAGCGAATGGACAGTCAGTATTGGCTACCGTACCGCACTTTTAAATTGAACGAAAAGGTAAGCTTTAACCTTTTATTTTTTGCTCTTTAAAAATATAGCTTAAATACAACAAGTTACAATGGGTGGTTTTTAATAAGGTAAAAAAGTGATTTTTATCCTAACTGCCTGTTGTAACTTATTTTTATTGATTTAGTCTATTGTTCACTGCCTTACAGGCAGCTTAGAAATATGCCAGCCACATAAACGCGCGGGCTACATAGTTCACTGCCTTACAGGCAGCTTAGAAAATTAAAGCTATCAGCGCTAAACGTTTCATAAAGTTCACTGCCTTACAGGCAGCTTAGAAAACATTGTGGATCCATCACTTGGGGCTTTAATCGTTCACTGCCTTACAGGCAGCTTAGAAATTCCAAGAATGGCCATCACTACCGCCCTTGCGGTTCACTGCCTTACAGGCAGCTTAGAAATACCCTGCTAACATTCCTGCATATGCCAAAGCGTTCACTGCCTTACAGGCAGCTTAGAAACTAAGAAAGCTGACGACGATGCCGCCGCTGCTGTTCACTGCCTTACAGGCAGCTTAGAAAACCAATAGGAGACTGTGGTTACAATACGGATTGTTCACTGCCTTACAGGCAGCTTAGAAAATTTATCACCGTCTTTTTCAGAGGCCAGTTTTGTTCACTGCCTTACAGGCAGCTTAGAAAATTCGTTGGCCTGTGCGAATAGTCGTGTCGCCGTTCACTGCCTTACAGGCAGCTTAGAAAGTATTAAACTGGCTGCTCACCGCATCAAAACGGTTCACTGCCTTACAGGCAGCTTAGAAAATTACCAAAAACGGTTTGTGAAATGGGTGATTGTTCACTGCCTTACAGGCAGCTTAGAAATTTAGATTCGCTCTTTGCTGTTTGCTTTCCAAGTTCACTGCCTTACAGGCAGCTTAGAAAAGTCATAGCGCCAGTTGCAAATGCGGTGAAAGGTTCACTGCCTTACAGGCAGCTTAGAAAATCTTGGCACTCACCAGTGTCTTTACGCACCAGTTCACTGCCTTACAGGCAGCTTAGAAAACGCAAATGGGCAATATTGGCTCGATGATTAAGTTCACTGCCTTACAGGCAGCTTAGAAATCTTATCTAGCTAGATAAGAGGTACAGTTGATGTTCACTGCCTTACAGGCAGCTTAGAAATACACTATTATCATGGCGAAAGAGCGCTTTAAGTTCACTGCCTTACAGGCAGCTTAGAAAAGTGCGCTAACCGAGTGTTTAACGGGTGACTGGTTCACTGCCTTACAGGCAGCTTAGAAAAATGCGCGTAGCTACAGGTTCGGTACTCGGCCGTTCACTGCCTTACAGGCAGCTTAGAAATAAAGAAAGACGGATCGCACTTCCGGGCGTCAGTTCACTGCCTTACAGGCAGCTTAGAAAACTCATCACAAACAACGCATTCTGAGTAAGTTGTTCACTGCCTTACAGGCAGCTTAGAAAAAGAAGCTCACCAAGGATCAAGAGGACTTCTTGTTCACTGCCTTACAGGCAGCTTAGAAATCCTAGGTAAAGTCTGATTAAAAGTGGTGTAAGTTCACTGCCTTACAGGCAGCTTAGAAAAATTATCCTTAAGACAGGAAGAAGTGGTTACAGTTCACTGCCTTACAGGCAGCTTAGAAAAACCTCCCTGCCATCTGGATAAACAAACTTAGGTTCACTGCCTTACAGGCAGCTTAGAAACTCTATGACATAGGTGGTTCTATAGTGTGGTAGTTCACTGCCTTACAGGCAGCTTAGAAATACTTGGCCTAACTGGCACTGTCACAAAGCAAGTTCACTGCCTTACAGGCAGCTTAGAAAAGTGAGCCATTGATCAAGTGTAGCCGGTGAAAGTTCACTGCCTTACAGGCAGCTTAGAAAAATAAGAATGACAAGAAAGATGCCATTAAGTTGTTCACTGCCTTACAGGCAGCTTAGAAAGTTCGCGACCAAGACAATAGCAAGATCCCATGGTTCACTGCCTTACAGGCAGCTTAGAAATAAAACCGCCACAGCTAACGCTGCGGCCAAGGGTTCACTGCCTTACAGGCAGCTTAGAAATATTGAAAAAAGCCAATTCAGCTAACGAGGATGTTCACTGCCTTACAGGCAGCTTAGAAAATACCCAAGAATCACCCGTTTCAATAATCGTTGTTCACTGCCTTACAGGCAGCTTAGAAAATGACAAGCCCCCGTGATATTTTTCTTTACTGGTTCACTGCCTTACAGGCAGCTTAGAAAAGTCGAGAAGTTCAAGAAGATCCCCTTCGCTAGTTCACTGCCTTACAGGCAGCTTAGAAACATCAGCGCGGGAATCGCGGATCTCGGCCAGCGTTCACTGCCTTACAGGCAGCTTAGAAATGCCACTTTTATATCTATACTCCTTTGCGTAAGTTCACTGCCTTACAGGCAGCTTAGAAATGGATAAAGGTCTTTTACACGCAAGCACCAAAGTTCACTGCCTTACAGGCAGCT
This sequence comes from Shewanella sp. MM_2022_3, assembly GCF_022557375.1. Classification (NCBI taxonomy): domain Bacteria; kingdom Pseudomonadati; phylum Pseudomonadota; class Gammaproteobacteria; order Alteromonadales; family Shewanellaceae; genus Shewanella; species Shewanella sp. MM_2022_3. The sequence goes on along the minus strand of NZ_JAKZGV010000033.1, from coordinate 20,611 downwards.
TAGAAAAACACCAGTAGCTCAGCTATCAACAGCCCGTCGTTCACTGCCTTACAGGCAGCTTAGAAACAGTCTTTTCGTGATACGCATCTATCGAGATAGTTCACTGCCTTACAGGCAGCTTAGAAAGTCAGAGTCCTTTGGCCATCGATGAGCGCAATGTTCACTGCCTTACAGGCAGCTTAGAAAAGAGTGGGACATAGAAGTAACTTACCGCGTAGGTTCACTGCCTTACAGGCAGCTTAGAAATCAATTAAGCGGCGAATAACGTCAGCTTGTGAGTTCACTGCCTTACAGGCAGCTTAGAAAAGCAGCCAAAGCAGAATCAGCACCAGCGGCCAGTTCACTGCCTTACAGGCAGCTTAGAAAAAGCTCAAAGTCCCTGTGGCTATTGGCTCCCAGTTCACTGCCTTACAGGCAGCTTAGAAAGTTAAATTTCGATATAACGATTTGATACTGGAGTTCACTGCCTTACAGGCAGCTTAGAAATGCTGAGCCTAGTGTTTGGTATATGCGTATTCGTTCACTGCCTTACAGGCAGCTTAGAAATTTACCGCAATAACTGGATCGTAAGCTTTCATGTTCACTGCCTTACAGGCAGCTTAGAAATTACGGCAAATCCTCAATGCCAATTTATAAGCGTTCACTGCCTTACAGGCAGCTTAGAAAGTATGAAAATTATCATCGGTGCACCACAAAGGGTTCACTGCCTTACAGGCAGCTTAGAAAAATCACGGTATCGGCGCGGGAATCTAAGAGCCGTTCACTGCCTTACAGGCAGCTTAGAAAATGAAGTCGCCAGCAGAGTATTTACTATCGTCGTTCACTGCCTTACAGGCAGCTTAGAAATACTACGTACGCACTTGGAAAGACCGTCAAAAGTTCACTGCCTTACAGGCAGCTTAGAAAGCGCGGGCAAAAACTTCTTCGCTGCCGGCTTCGTTCACTGCCTTACAGGCAGCTTAGAAATAGGGCAATTATGAAGGTAGTTGCAGTCAATAGTTCACTGCCTTACAGGCAGCTTAGAAATTCATAGCGCCAGTATTTGTCCTCCCAGCGTTGTTCACTGCCGCACAGGCAGCTTAGAAATAGTCAGGTGCCGCAATCCGAGGCCGTTCCAAGTTCACTGCCTTACAGGCAGCTTAGAAAAAGCTCAAAGTCCCTGTGGCTATTGGCTCCCAGTTCACTGCCTTACAGGCAGCTTAGAAAATTGAAGATATGCTTAACAAGCAGCATCAAGAGTTCACTGCCGCACAGGCAGCTTAGAAATTGATGCGATTGCTAAAATGACAGCAAACATGGTTCACTGCCGCACAGGCAGCTTAGAAATTAAGCGTAAGGTCAGTATTAAGTCGTCAGTCGTTCACTGCCGCACAGGCAGCTTAGAAAAGTATTGTGAGCTAGTGATATTTGACATAGTAGTTCACTGCCGCACAGGCAGCTTAGAAAAATGCGTTGATGGCTAAGCATCACACTGTGGTGTTCACTGCCGCACAGGCAGCTTAGAAATATTGGCGAATCCAATCAGGTCGCTTAGTTAAGTTCACTGCCGCACAGGCAGCTTAGAAAACTCTGTCTTATTTAAACTCAACCATTGTGCTGTTCACTGCCGCACAGGCAGCTTAGAAAACGTTGATAGTGATATCGATATCTTCTGAGTTGTTCACTGCCGCACAGGCAGCTTAGAAAATACCGATGCCCACGCCTTAGCCTGGGCCATGGTTCACTGCCGCACAGGCAGCTTAGAAAACGCGAGGATGCGGGCGCCGCCGACGGCTTTTGTTCACTGCCGCACAGGCAGCTTAGAAATTGGCTAGTTCAATTGCCGACGATATAGAAGCGTTCACTGCCGCACAGGCAGCTTAGAAAAGTGTGCTGGGTGATTGCGCCGCGATTGGGTAGTTCACTGCCTTACAGGCAGCTTAGAAAATCTACGTTCACTCCCCCTTGATGATTATCATGTTCACTGCCTTACAGGCAGCTTAGAAATTGTCAGAGTCGTTCAAGGGTCTTAATGCTGCGTTCACTGCCTTACAGGCAGCTTAGAAAAGTTAACAATGTAACTAACTTAATATTCTCAAGTTCACTGCCTTACAGGCAGCTTAGAAATAATGAAACATTAGAAGAAAACTTGAGATATTGTTCACTGCCTTACAGGCAGCTTAGAAAAACGAAAGCGACCCGCGCCGATACTTGGGCAAGTTCACTGCCTTACAGGCAGCTTAGAAAACCGCCAATACCGTTTCAAGCTCGATGCAGCAGTTCACTGCCTTACAGGCAGCTTAGAAAGCCCAAGGAAAACTTACAACAGACGTTGTTGTGTTCACTGCCTTACAGGCAGCTTAGAAATTTGGCCGTAAAGTAAGCCGCAACGCCAATCAGTTCACTGCCTTACAGGCAGCTTAGAAACATAACTGATTGCACAACTGTTTCAGGCGCAAGTTCACTGCCTTACAGGCAGCTTAGAAAACAAAAAGCCAGTTGAGCTAGTTGATGGTGCGGTTCACTGCCTTACAGGCAGCTTAGAAAGTACAGCGCGAACGTGACACCTTAAAAGCCCAGTTCACTGCCTTACAGGCAGCTTAGAAATTCCAAGAAGCGGGTAATATCATCTTCAAAAGGTTCACTGCCTTACAGGCAGCTTAGAAAGTCAATCCCGCATCCTTGGCCGATTGGGCCATGTTCACTGCCTTACAGGCAGCTTAGAAAACTTGAAAGGTGCGGCGAGCGATCGCGTCTATGTTCACTGCCTTACAGGCAGCTTAGAAAAGTACGTGAGGCAAATTCAGCATTTTTTGCCAGTTCACTGCCTTACAGGCAGCTTAGAAATCAATAACAGCAAAAATTTGATTTGTTCTTCGTTGATGTAGCCTAACAACATTAAGCCTTTTGGGTGAGGGCTTTTTATACGTCTACATATATTGATTCAATGTTTTTTTGATGCAAGTCAGTGTTAGCGGATTGGGCTGATTTAAACAAGGATGGCTGAGATGAAATTAGGTGTACCTTTCGGGCAGGATAAAACCACTGGCGAGTGGAAAGATGTTGCAGAGGTCGAGCGGGGGCTTGCCTGTGGTTGTATTTGCCCTTCTTGTCATTTGCCTTTGTCCGCCCATCAGGGAGATGAGCGAGAATGGCACTTTACCCACCACACCAGAAATACACCTAAAGCAGACATTGTTGATTGCGAATTTTCTTTTGAAGTTTCAGTGAGAATGATGATCCATCAATTGCTGCGGGAAGGCGCATCGCTCAAGTTACCTGAATATCTTAAGCCTGTTAGTGTGCCAAAGGTTTTGCGAGAAAAGTATCCTCCCGAAGTTAAGGTATCTAAAGAGCAGGAGTTAAAATTCACTGCGGATGTAAATCTTACGGTAGACGCTGATTTTTGCGGGCATAAAGTTGATGCTTTATATGAATTCAATAAAGCCTCTCTAGTGATCTATTTGGAATACCGAGGGCGCAAATGCCAACTCGAAAGACGATTATTACATGAGTTGAATACTGGTGTAGCAACACTCAATATCGATGCTTTATCAACGTTTTTTTATCATCAGCCGATGGTCGAAGCAGGGAAACTTGGAACCGCCAGAGCCCAGTTATTAGGCTGGCTTCAAACAAGTATCAAGGCTAAAGATTGGTATTATCATCCCCGAGAGAAGGCGTGTATTGCTAAGAGAGATGAAGATATCAATAAGGCACTGAAAGAATTAACTACCGAAAGCCATGTTTTATCTATCCCTGCACATCAACAGCTCAAATGCCAGTGCCTGGGTTGCGGCAAAATGTTTATGGGTATTCGTAATAAGGTTAACCCCTGTCCAGACTGCCAAACACATCTTTATGTCACTGATAGATAGGAAGCTACGAAGGTGTGCAACTTCCTGGCTCTTCAATTAGTAAATGCTCTTACGGGGGACATATGGTGTTGTAATGCATTTTTATAATCCAAATCAAAAAGTAACAGACCAATCGCCATCATCGGTAAGCACATCGACTTGTTTTACATCACAATCACCATTGGCTATCACTGAAATCGATTCTCCAAATTTAAGTAATTTAGGGAGTCCCGACATTACGGTGCCGCCACAATTTCCCCTGTTAATGATGACTTTGTTTATCGTTACAGTATCGCTAATCGCTTTGACGTTGATACTTGGATACGTATAGCCAAATGTTGTTTGATATTCGTAAGTAATTTCAATGTTAGGCTGCGAGTTTCCACAGCCAAAAATCATCAAAGTTAAAGCTAAAATAACCAATGTTTTTATCATATAAACCACACTTTTTACTGTATGTCAGAGTATCGTTGAACTCTATCAATTTGTTTTAAACCTTTTTGATTTTCAATGTTCTAGACTCACGCCCTTTGCTTTTTCAACGGGAGTAGATGAATCATTACGTGGCACTATTAGTGAGCTTTTTGGTTTGGACGAAAACGGTGATTGAGTATCCAATCCCGTATAATGCTGAAAATATCCCCCATCCGGCAGAAGCTTCTAAATCAACTTCTGCAAATGCAGAGGCTAGAATGAGGCATAAAGGGAAAAACACCATTCCTATGATTGACATGGTTTTTACGACAGACATGTATAACTCCTTTTAAAAATTGTGTTTAACGACATCACCGGTCTTGAAAGAATATGCTTACTTATAATAGAAGCATTTTTTAGACCTTAAATATCAAAATGACAACTATACAGGTCTAAATGTATTCTTTATGGCGTGGTTTGTCTATAGCCTGTGCTTGAGAATTATCCAGTATTCAATGCCCTGGAGTTCTCAAGTGAATGATGATGAAGTGTTAAAGATGGGGATGGCCTTCGGCCGAGCGGTTAAGTTACGTCGTGTTGAGGTGGGGTTTAACCAAGAGGAACTAGCTGATAAAGCTGAACTTGCCAGATCATTTGTATCAAGTGTTGAGCGTGGTGTGGCTAAGGCATCTATCGCTTCAGTGTGGAAACTTGCCCAAGCGCTAAATTGTCACCCCTCAGACCTTTGGATAACGGCTGAAAGACTTTATGGCACACGAAGAGAAGATTAAAAATAAAAAACTTACTACCTAAGTCTGATGGTAGTTATGGTCTACTTAAATCTAGGTCAGAAGCTATATTCGAGAAATAGGAAGGTATAATAAGGACAATAACCCCCTTCTAAGAGAAGGGGGCATTAAAACAAGGTTGATTACTTAATCGAATTGGCTACTTGCTCACCTGCTATTCGTCCAAATACTATGGTGTCAGCAATTGCATTCCCTGCCAATCTATTTGCACCATGAACTCCTCCTGTCACTTCTCCCGCAGCAAAGAGACCTTTTATTGGTAAGCCATTGTGATCGATGACTTCAGTTTTCGCGTTAATTTTTAAGCCTCCCATAGTGTGATGGACGGCGGGTTTAATTTTGACCGCATAAATTGGGTATTGAAGATCATCTGCCATATTTTTACGGCCAAAGTCTGCATCTTTTCCCTTCATTTTAAAATCGTTATAACGTTTAATTGCGTGGTCAAATTTTTGAGCATTCATTTTAGTTGCTTTAGCTATTTCATCTGCTGAGTTGCCTTTAAAAATAATACCTAAATCCAACATTCCACGTAGTTGGCCTAGTCTATCCAAGACGGTTTCATCAAAAACTAACCAAGCATCCTTACCTTCTTGTGCCCAAATACATTCAGACACCTTATCTCTTGGCCCCATTTCATCACAGAACCGGTCACCATCATTATTTAACATGATTGCTCCGGCACCTCGTGCAGTCCCTGAAATAACCATTTTCCCTGCTGCTGCCGTTGGAAAGGCTTGAATTTCTTTTATATCAACAACCTCTGCACCTGCTTTGGGGGCAAAAGTTAGCGCATCTCCTACGTTACCAGGATTGTTTGTTGCATCGACTCCTTTCAAATCTGGGCGATATTTTGCCACTAGTTCATTATTTCGAGCAAAACCGCCTGAAGCAATAATGACTGCTTTAGCTCCAAGTATATGTAGTTTCGAGTGTTTTCCTTGAACAAGGACGCCAGTGACAACCCCTTGTTTATCTTGTACTAGCTGGATGACTTTACTATTTGTACGCGTTTCAATCCCGAGTTTCTTTGCTGTTTCCTTTAGGGTGTTAACAATTTCAGGACCTGATTTCGCCCCACCTGTAGGCCTATGTAAACGCTCAGCATTATGCCCTCCAGCACTTGATGCAGACGTTAAATCTGCTCCCATTGCTTGTAGCCAATCAACCCCAGCGCTGCCGTTTTCTGTCAAGATTTTAACGAGATCGGGGTTGTTTATGTTATGTCCACCTTTCATTGTATCTTCGTACCACAGTGCTTTACTGTCAGGATAATTTTTAAGGGCTTGTGTGATTGTTTCTGCGGCAGACATTCCGCCTGCGGCTAACATGCTATTCCCACCTATATAGGGTTGCTTTTCAAGAATAACGACATCTGAAACACCATGTTGCCTCGCTGAAATAGCCGCAGCATGTCCTGCTGCGCCTCCTCCAATAACAACAACTTGGTGTTGTTCAACTGGAGCTTTTGCAAGGGCTGTATCAATCATTTCTTGAGTAACTTTAGGGAATTGATAACTATCAAGAATGGGCTTGTCATCAGAAAAGGGAATTTTGAACTCATTTTTAAAAGAGTCGTGACAAGTTTGGCAGACGAATACCGGTTGTTTATGGCCTGAGTGGCAACTAGTACATGACACATCAATAAGGTGGCTATGGTGTGGGGATAGTTTTGTTTTTGATTTAGTAGCTAATTTATCCATAGTACCATGACAACTTTCACAGGACTTATTTTCATAACTTTCTGCATCATCAACCTTTATAGGCTTTGTGTGACATGATTGGCAATTATTGCCATTATCAATATGGAATTCTGATAACGTTTGTCCATAACTAAATGTTGATATAAAAAAAGCAGATATAGCTAACGGTAATAACTTGGTGTTAAACATTACTCTTACCTCTCTAGTGTTTTAATTCACATTCATCATTGCTTCAGGGGTGCATGTTGACAAAGCAAAAAAATTAATTTGTCAGAATAGAAAAATTCACTTAACACAAGGAGATGGCATGAGAGTTATACCTCCGATAAAATCGATTATTTATTTTGAGGCAGCAGCTAGACTGCAAAGTTTTAAACTTGCTGCAATGGAACTGAATGTTACGCCTGGTGCAATTAGCCATCAGATAAGTACGTTAGAAGATTTTATTGGTAAAAAAGTATTTGAAAGAGGTAGTAGGAAGGTTACTCTAACTTATTGTGGTTTAAGATATTATTCTAGAATATCCATGATTTTGCAAAATATGGAAGAAGCTACGGTTGACCTGGGTATTGAAGGGAGTAAGCCAAAAATCAAAATAGCTATACCTCCATCATTATTAAAGAATTGGCTTCTACCAAGGTTAGTAGATAACAAGCTAAAAGAGCTTAATCGTAGTGTTGAATTTATTGATACATTAGATTACCTTGAATTTTCTAAGTGTGATTTAGATCTGGCAATACGTTATGGCTACGACTCTTGGGATAATCTCTACTCAGTTTTTTTATTTCATGAAGAAATGATCCCGGTATGCCATCCTAATTATTTTAATTCTGATGTTCTTAGCTTTAATCAGGAGATTGTCGATAAACATACTTTGATTTTTACCAACAACCGTTTAGTTCAATGGGATATTGTCATGCAGTATTTTGGAGTAGAGCGAAAATCGAGCCAGAGTAAACTTATCTTTCAAAACTCTATTCAAGCAATAGAAGCTGCAATTCAAGGTGCTGGTATTGCTTATGTGAATCGAATTTTAGTCTCAAAAGAGTTGGCTAATGGACGTTTGATTAAGCCATTTGATATATATATGCCAAAACATAAATCTCCCGCTTATCATCTTGTCAGTACTTATGAGCATATGCAGGATGAATCAACATTTAAGCTATATCAAACCATTTTGGGTTTTGCTAAATCAGTTAAGTCTTAATGAGTTTGATGTCATAATTTTGTAGTTTTTTGAGATTAGAACGCTAAGATATTTTTATACTATTTAATGTAAGCAATGCTCATAGCATTTATGAGCTCGATTGATGTTTTTGTTAACCGAGCTCGCGGTGTTTTTATTTAGCTATTTACAACTTTAAATCCTTTAAAGCTTGATGCAGATAGAGACCCTTTCGAGGCTTCTTCTATATGTCCACTCCACCAGCTCATCATCGGGCGTCTTCTTTCCAAAAAGTCTGTCCTGTTATATGCAGTTCTAACTTGATTTGAGTCTACGTGTGCTAATGCCGATTCAATCAAATCTGGTTCAAAACCCTGTTCATTTAATGTTGTACTGGCTAGAGATCGTAAGCCATGACTGACAAGCCGGTTTGCAAACCCCATACGTTTTAATGCCATATTTGCAGTTTGGCTATTGCAGTGCTCTAGAGGATTGCGATCTGAAGGGAAAACATAAGGCCGATGTCCACTAATGGGCTTCATTGTCTCAAGAAGTGCCAACATTTGCTCTGTCAGTGGGATTGTGTGAACTCGTCTTTTTTTCATTTTCTCAGCTGGAATAGTCCAAGTTTTTTCTTCGAAATTAAACTCATCCCAACGTGTCGAAGCGGCTTCAGAAGGTCTAGTCATAGTGTGTAATTGCCATTCAATTAGGCAACGAGTAGTGCGTTTGATAGAGGCATTTGCTAGGGCTAACATGAGCTCAGGTAATTCTTCAGGTTTTAGGGTTGCCATATTTTCTTTTACCGGTTTTTTGAAACCGGCTTTTACTCCAACAAGCGGATTGGCAAAAATTAGGCCGCAGTTAACAGCAAATACCATGACTTCATTTAGGCGTTGAGTGAGCCTTTTCACTGTTTCCAAACTGCCTGAAGCCTCAATAGGGCGAAAAAGCTCAATAATCATCGGTGATGTGATTTTTGATATGGGCATATCTTTTAGTTTGGGGAATACGTGACGCTCAAATGAGCGCCATATATCTGTTGCGTAATCAGCTGTTACACTGTGTTTTTTGGTCTCAATCCACTGAGATGCGACATTAAACAAGGTATGTTCGGTAATACTTTGTTCTTCTAATCGCTTTTGGCTTCGATGCTCTTTGGGATCAATTCCTTGAGCAACCAATGCTCGATTTTCGAGAGTCAATTGCCTTGCTTGAGCTAAAGATATTTCGGGGTAAGTACCCAATCCAATATTGATACGCGCTTTGGTAGTGGGATGACGATAGTTAAAGTTCCAGAGTTTAGACCCATTACATCTGACTCTGAGTTGCAGTCCGTCCCCATCCGATAAGACCTTATCCTTGTCATCGGGTTTGATCGATTTGATTTCCTTATCACTAAGACGAGTCGCTCTGGCACACATAGACTATCTCCAAACCGTTTTGGTATTCCAAATAATAGCGATATTTCGCTTGGAATACCATTTGGAATACCAGAGTATATGGCAGTTAATGGACGTCTATGGATAGTAACGGATTGTAACTTATTGATTTTAATTTACTAAAGGCAAGAAAAAAGACGTCCTGAGACGTCTTCGTTCTTATATTTGGTGGAGGCGGCGGGACTTGAACCCGCGTCCAGAAAACCTACATCCAAGGCGCTACATGCTTAGTCTTTCTATTGTTTAACCGTTTGAACTCCGAAAGACAGGATCCCAAACGGTGAGTCCGGTACTGTTTCGCGGTTCACCCCCGGACAGGGTTCCCTCGCTAGCACGATGTGAGATGACCATCAAATCCACTGCCCATGTGCGAAGCGTGTGGTAGATGGCTAGCGGCATTAAGCGGCTAGAGCGTAGTTATCGTCGTTTGCAACTATAACTTTGCGGCTTTTAACGAGGCCAACCGCCCCTCGGCATGCTCCCAGGGTTTCGTGAATCCTGTCGAATCCAGAATCGCCCCCAAGAAAGTAGATTGTAACTCGTAGCGTAAAGATAACCTAGTATCATTTGCTGCAAGTTCAATCGTTTGTTCATTATCCGCGCGTTTTTTCCTTTTTCATTACGCGGGCTTTTTCGACTTCCCATTCGCGCGCTTTAGTATCTTCACGCTTGTCGTGGTCTTTTTTACCTTTACCTAGGCCGATTTCCACTTTGACCCAAGCCCCTTTACGCCAGTACATGGAGATAGGGATAATCGAGTAGCCTTGGCGCTCAACAAGACCGGCTAATTTGTCTAACTCTTTACGACTTAAGAGCAATTTCTTCAGTCTAATCGGGTCGCACACCACATGAGTGGAGGCAGTATTGAGCGGAATAATGGTACAGCCGTGCATAAAGGCTTCGCCATTTTTTAAGAAGACGTAGCAGTCCGATAGGTTCACTTTGCCCATGCGGATAGACTTCACTTCCCATCCCATGAGGGACAGGCCGGCTTCCATTTTTTCTTCGAAACGGTATTCGAAGGTTGCGCGCTTATTACGTGCGATTGTCGCAGGCGCGGCTTTTTTTGAGTTTTTCTTTACCATAGTGGCGCCATTATACGCACGGTGAATCAATTTGAAATGGATATAAGGGTTTATTTGAGCTATTTCAAGCCTTCATTAGTTTGTTGCTGGTTTTTTATACGGTTTTGGCGGTGTCATCATAGGGATATGTGAGGGGTGCGTTTTTTAAGTATCGTGGTAGAATCCAAACCAATTTTTGTTAGCTTCCCTAGAGATTAGGGCGCGCGGAGTTCGCTTGAGACAGCGTGTTTACTTAGATTGAGAGTGCCAAGCTTTATGCCGCAAATTTCTCGAAGTGTGTTAGTTCGTTTTAGTGCGATGCAAATGTATGATTTAGTCAATGATGTTGAGTCGTACAAAGAGTTTTTACCCGGTTGTGTTGGCGGTAAAGTGCTTGAGTTTGATGGTAAAACCATGGTGGCCTCGGTCGATGTGAGTAAGGCGGGGATCCGTAAGACCTTTACCACGCGCAATCAGGTGGTGCCGGGAAAGAGTATCGAGTTAAGACTTGAAAATGGGCCTTTTAAACACTTATTCGGCCAGTGGCGTTTTACCGAGTTGACTGAAGATGCCTGTAAGGTGGAGTTCGATTTAAATTTCGAGTTTTCCAGCTCATTGGTCGATATGGCTTTTGGTAAAGTGTTTAATGATCTTATGGTGTCAATGGTGACGGCATTTACCAGCCGCGCTAAGGTAATTTACAGTGACAAATGAAGCAGATAAGTTCGTCGTCGATGTTATTTATGCGCTGCCGACTCAGCAGAAGGTGATTTCGGTTAGCGTATTGCCCGGCACGAGCGCGATTGACATAGTGCGTCAGAGCAATATGGTGAGTTTTTTCCCTGAGATTGATTTAGAAACGGTAAAGCTTGGGGTGTTTAGCAATGTGATTAAGCATGACCAAGTGATTTTACCTGGGCAGCGAGTGGAGATTTATCGCCCGTTGATTGCCGATCCTAAGGATGTGCGCCGTCGCCGTGCCGATAAGGCCAAGGATGAAGGTCGTGCCAATAAAGTGACCGGTGGACGGGTGTCTTAATCTGTCTGCAACACCAGCACACAAAAAAAGCGCCATGGGCGCTTTTTGTTTTTAAGGCAAGTGTTAAACCAGTGTACTTACTTGATTGGCTTTTGAACTTGCGCTTCTGTTTGATTTTCTTTCACTAATGGCTTTTCATCTGGGCGCTGTGCTGGCACCTGCGGCGCAGATTCTGCGGTGTTTACCATCGGCAACTTACTTTGCTCAAGCGGCGTATTAAACTCTGGGCTTAATTCATAGTCGCCCTTCACTAAGCTTAATTTGTTGCCAGTAAAGTGCAGGATCAGTTCTTTGTGGGTAATGCTCGCATCACGGCCACTCTTATAGTGGTACACATAATACCAAGTGTCATCGGCAAAGCTGTCGCGCAATACTGGGCGACCAAGAATGTATTCGGCCTGCTCTTTGGTCATGTCGATACGCAACTTTTCAACCTGTTGCGGTTCCATGTAGTTGCCTTGCGGAATATCGGGCTTATAGATCAGCCAATCAAACACGCTACAGGCACTGAGCGAAACTGAGAGCGCAATGGCACTCAGCAGGGTAAGACTTTGCTTTTTATTGATCATTGTATGCGCTACTTCTGAAAATCTGGCGGCCATCATACCCAAGCTGTCCCCCCTATGACAAGGGTAATTGGGCGTTGCGGCGCTTATCGTTGCAATTGTGTGAGTTTTCGACCTAAGCGGCTAGCTTTAGTTCTCTGTGTGTGAAGATTTTTATAATGAACACTGATTTACGGCGATTGTTACCTGTATCGCTTTTTGTTTTATATGTACCGTGTAGGGCGTTAATTAGGTCAGAAAATTTTACCAAATGCAGTATTGTGCTGTGGCATTGTTAGCTGAATGTGGGTAGAGTTGTGAAAGTTTTTTGTGTTGATGATCTTAGCGATGGTATTGGTTTTAGAGAGCGTTATTTCAGCGCTTGAATTTATGTATTAATCCGCCGAGATCGCCTTTTTAGGAGAGACCATTGGGATCACTCGTTTGTGTGGGTACGGGGTTACAGCTCGCGGGGCAAATTAGCGTATTAAGCCGCAGCTATATTGAACATGCCGATATTGTATTTTCACTCTTACCCGACGGTTTCTCGCAGCGTTGGTTGACGAAGCTCAACCAGAATGTCATCAATTTGCAGCAGTTTTATGCCCAAAATGGGGAAGTTAAAAATCGCCGAGACACCTACGAGCAAATGGTTAATGCCATTCTAGATGCGGTGAGAGCGGGTAAAAAAACCGTGTGTGCACTCTATGGTCATCCGGGGGTATTTGCCTGTGTATCCCATATGGCGATCACTCGTGCCAAGGCCGAAGGGTTTTCGGCTAAAATGGAGCCGGGGATTTCGGCCGAAGCTTGCCTGTGGGCAGACTTAGGGATTGACCCTGGCAACTCTGGGCATCAAAGCTTTGAAGCGAGCCAGTTCATGTTTTTCAACCATGTGCCGGATCCCACGACCCACTTATTACTCTGGCAAATCGCGATTGCGGGCGAGCATACCTTAACCCAATTTCATACCTCGAGTGATAGGTTGCAGATCCTCGTGGAGCAGCTAAACCAATGGTATCCGCTCGAGCATGAGGTGGTCATATACGAAGCGGCCAATTTGCCAATCCAAGCCCCGCGTATCGAGCGTTTACCTTTAGCGAATTTACCCCAAGCACACTTAACGCCGATTAGTACGTTGTTAATTCCGCCAGCAAAAAAGCTGGAGTACAACTATGCTATTTTGGCTAAGTTAGGGATCGGTCCCGAAGATTTGGGCTAAATTGAAGTGTGATACTGAGTCATTATTAACAATAAGGAGAAAACATGTCTGCATTATCGGATTTTTTTACCCAGTTAGGCCAAGATGCGCAGTTAATGGAAGACTATAAACAGAATCCACAGGTGATTATGCTTGCCTATGGTTTAAGTATTGATGAAATTACTGCTGTCATGACGGGGGATATGAAAAAACTCAAAAGTCTGAACGGAGATGGAGATTATCAATTCTTCGTGTTAGTTAACCATGGTAACCGTTCTGAATACCACGAAAATGTTATAAGTTCTGTTGACTCAAAGTTAGGTCTTTCTAGAGTCGGTATTATTTAAGCTAATAAAGGAGTAAGCATGTCTGCATTATCGGATTTTTTTACCCAACTCAGTCAAGATGCGCTGTTAATGGAAGACTATAAACAGAATCCAGAGGCAGTGATGCGTGCTCATGGATTAACTGATGTAGAAATTAATGCTGTAATGACTGGTGATATGGAAAAGCTCAAAACGTTAAGTGGTGATAGTAGCTATCAATCTTACCTTGTTATTTCACATGGTAATGGTGATTAATTGAAGTTTTTTAGTGTTTTCATTTTGGCAATCTTGAGCATACTTTGTATGCCCTTGATTGCTTCAACTACAAATTATGATGAAACGCTAACTAAGATTGAAACATTACAACATTCTGATTTACCTGCTGCTATAAACCTAATTAAAACAATTGAATCTGAATTTGGTTCTATGTCTCGCTTACAGCAGGGACGAGTTTTGCTCTTTAAAGGTGCAGCTTCTATTTATTCAGGACAATATCAAACTGCTATTGAGTTATTGGGCCAAGCAGAAGCCTTACTCAAAGACTCTGAAATGTTATTTTCTGCATATAGTTATGAGGCAACAGCCTATATTGCTCTGCACCATTTCAATGATGCATTTAAAGTGATGGGAAAGAGTCTTGGGCTAATCGATCGAATTGATGATATTAACCTTAAGCGCGCTTCATATTTGCGTTTGGCTAGTTTATATACTGCGATGGGGGTCACTGAAGAGGTTGCTAAATATGCAGCTAAAGCGCTTGCTCTCGCCTCTCCAAGTGATGCTAAAGATGTTTGTATATCTAAACTATATTTATCCGTTCATCAGTTAGAGTCAAAGTCTTATTCGCAAGCATTTGATGAATTTAAGTTTACTCGTAGTTATTGTGAATCCAGTGGTTACCCACTAATTGCGAATATTGCATTAAAAGGTATGGGAGAATCGAGTCTTAGATTGAATGAGCCACAGCTTGCTATTTCTTACTTATTAGATTCTCTAAAGGGGTATGAATCATTTAATTTTGAGCTGGAGATTAATAGTGTACATGAGTTGCTCAGTGAAGCTTATTTGTTGTTGCAAGATTTTACGAAAGCTGAGTTACATGCTCAATATGTGATGAATCTTTTAGATGATTCTAGCAATACAGAGCTTAAGCACGGTGCATCAGGTGTACTCGCTAAGATTTATGCTCAAAAACAGCAATTTGAGCAAGCCTATGAATACTCCAGAAAAGAGCAACATTATAATCAACTGATTTTTGATGAGTCGAGGATGAAAACCCTTGCTTATCAAGCGGCTAAGTTTAATGCCGATGAGCAGGCGCGTGAAATCAACTTGCTGAATAAAGAGCGTGAACTTTATATCGCCCAGCAAACGGTAAAAGAGCGTGAGTACACTAATATGCTGATGTTTATCACCATATTAGTTGGCGGGCTGTTTTTCCTCGCGATTTTGTTAGTCGTGGGCAATTTGCAAAAACGGCGTTTTATGCGCATGGCCAGAATGGATGCGCTGACGGGCGTGCTTAACCGTGGTGCGGGGCAAGATCTTGGCGAAAACTTGTTTGTGCAAGCCGCTGCCCGAGGGGGCGATTTTTGTGTGATTTTATTCGACTTGGACCATTTTAAACGGATTAATGATTCCTACGGCCATGGAACGGGTGACTGGGCGCTGAAAAAAGTCGTGGAAGTATTAAAACCCCATGTTCGCAATGGTGATGTGTTTGCCCGGATTGGCGGTGAGGAATTTGCACTATTCTTGCCTTACGCCAATGAATCTAAGGGGATGGAAGTTGCCGAACAATGCCGAAGCCGAATTGAAGCCATTGATACGCATCTGTCAGGGCATAAATTTACTATCACCGCGAGCTTTGGGGTTAGCGGCATGACAACAGAAGACTTAAGCCTAGACCCTCTACTACACCGTGCCGATATGGCACTGTATGCCGCAAAATCGAATGGTCGTAACAGTGTATTCTGTTATGAGGACGCTTTAGCCTCCGATAAACGCGCCACCAATATTACCAGTCAGTTGGCAAGGCAGTAGGATACGAGTTGTATTGCCTATGTAACTGACTGTTTAGGTTAATGTAACACGGTTTTCCTCTTTCGCTTTTTCGGTTATTTCTTGCGTTTTCTCGATGATTTTTAGGTCAATTTTTCACACTTTTTCCTGCCTAACTAGAGTATGATTGCCAGCGGTAGCCGAAGCTTTTTTGCTTAAGGCTATACCCCTATTTTTGCCTTTCGTTAACGTTGTGGAGCCCTAATGGAAGAGTCGAGTCTGCTCACTTCTGTACTGTTATTTTTATTGGCCGCGGTGATTTTTGTACCCTTGGGCAAACGTTTTGGCGCAGGACCGATTCTGTCTTATCTCGCTGCTGGGGTGATTTTAGGGCCTGGCGGCATGGCGCTGGTGTCTGATCCCGCCGCCGTGCTGCATTTTGCCGAGCTGGGTGTGGTACTGATGCTGTTTGTGCTTGGGCTTGAACTCAATCCGAGTAAGTTATGGGAGCTGCGCAGCGCCATCTTTGGTCTCGGTAGTGGTCAGTTACTCCTTTCTTGGGCGGCAATAGGCGGTTTAGCCTGGGGATTTGGCTTATCCATTCAGGCAGCATTAGTGGTTGGCGCGGCGTTATCCTTGTCATCGACGGCTTTTGCGGTGCAGTTGATGAGCGAACATAGACTACTGACCACCCCGCTGGGCCGCGATGCCTTTGGTGTGTTGTTAATGCAAGATCTGGCCGTGATCCCCATGTTGCTCTTGACCGCTTACCTTGCACCTAATTCGGCCCAGATTGAGCACCATGCGGTGCCATGGTATTGGACCTGTGTGGCCTTAGTTGGCTTTGTGTTAGTGGGCAAATATCTGTTGCCGCGGGTACTTAAGCTTGTCGCCAGCAGCGGGGTTCGTGAAGTGTTAACCGCCTTTGCATTATTGCTGGTGATGGGCAGCGCCGAATTGATGGAGTGGCTGGGGCTATCGGCGGGTATGGGGGCATTTTTAGCTGGGATTATGCTGGCGAACTCCAGCTACCGACATCAGCTCGAAACCGATATCGAGCCTTTTAAGGGCTTACTGCTTGGGCTGTTTTTTATGGCGGTCGGCATGAGTATGGATCTCAAGCTGTTTTTAACCGATCCCTTACTTATCCTCGCGATTTTGCTGGGCATGCTGCTGATTAAGACTCTCGTGCTAATGCTGCTAGGCCGTTTACGGCACCATACATGGCGCCCGAGTATTGCCCTAGGGCTTATCTTGGCAGAGGGCGGTGAGTTTGCCTTTGTGCTGTTATCGCAGGCGCAATTATCCAGCATAGTGGATGATAAAATCGCCCAAATCTTAGTGCTCGCCATCGGTTTATCCATGGCAGTCACACCGATGATTTTCACGCTTTTTAGAGCCACTAAACCTAAGGTGGTGGATACTCGTTTACCCGATACCATTAATGTGACTGAATCCGAGGTGGTCATTGCCGGATTTGGGCGGGTAGGGCAGATCACTGGGCGGATTTTAGCGTCATCGGGTATTCCATTTGTGGCGTTAGATAAGGATGCCAGCCATGTGGATGTGATCCGCAAATACGGTGGTGAGGTCTATTTTGGCGATGCCAGACGTTTAGATATGTTGATGTCGGCGGGGATTGCACGCTCGCGCCTGTTGCTGCTGGCTGTTGATAATGTTGAGGATTCGATTGAAATTGCCCAGCAGGTGAAAACCCATTTCCCCCATATCAATATCGTCGCTCGGGCGCGGGACCGTAACCATGCCTATCGATTAATGAGCCTTGGGGTGACCGATGTGTTCCGTGAAACCTTTGGTTCGGCTTTGTCTGCCAGTGAGAAGATTTTGCAGGGCTTAGGCTTATCACAGGTACAAGCCAATGAAAGGGTGAAGATTTTTGCCGAGCACGATAAAAAGCTGGTGATCGCCAGTGCTGCCCATCAGCATGATTTAGCAAAACTGATTGATTTATCCAATAAGGGTAAAGCTGAGCTGGAGTCGCTGATGCGTGGCGACCGGGAGAATGTCAGTTAAGCCTGCCAGCTAAAACAACAAGAGAGCCGATGGGCTCTCTTGTTGTTTATGGGCTTAAGGAAAACGCTTAGAAACTGTAGCTATATTGCAGTTTCACATTACGCTCTTCGCCTGGCATGCCGCCGAGGAACATGGCTTTGCTGTAATAGTCTTTATTGAATAGGTTGTTGATATTCAATTGTAACTTCCAGGAGTCGGTGGCATAGCTGATGGCAGAATCCACTAAGGTGTAGCTAGGCACATAACCATCTGGGATACCAAATGAGCTTGAGTGCGTGCTTCTATCATCCACATACTTGGCGCCTAAACTCAGCTCAATTGGGCTGGATAAGGCAAACCAGTCTGCACCATAGGTTACCCAAGCACTGGCGGTAACATAGGGTACACCTTTTTGGCGGGTGTCGTAGTTGGCTTTGTCATTCGGGTTTTGTTTATCCCTCGCATCCTGATACATGCCGTTGAGGTTGATGCGCCAGTTATCGTTTAAGTGGGCATTGAGATCTAACTCGACCCCTTGGGTATCTTCGCTACCATCGTAAAAGTACACGGGCACATCGGCACCTGACACGCCAGCGTTATAGTCTGGGTTGTTGTAAGGCACATTAGTGCGTGAGCTTTTAAAGAACACTAGTGATGCCAACATTTGATCATCAAAGGCTTTAAAGCGCATGCCGAGATCGTTACTAACGGATTCTGAGTCTTCGCGGTCGGTATTTTCCCCCGTGATAGAACCTAAAATGCTATAGGCGGTGCGGCCCTTTGAGTGATTGACGAAAAATGATAAATCATCAATGGGCATATAAGTTAAGCCCAAGTTGTAGGTCACGCCGTTATCTTTGCTATCTTCCTCTGGAGTGGGGCTCGCTTGACTCGCGCTGTAGCGCTCATCCACACCTAAGTGCTCATAGCTCTGTTTGATTTCGTTAAAGGCCACGCCAACACGGGTGGTAAAGCCATAACCTAAATAGCCTACATGTTGCACGCCTAAGCCCCAAGCGCTGACTTTTTTATTGTAGTTGGCGGTTTTGAGCGGATCGTAGTCCTCAAATTTACCCGTTCCCCAATTTGGATTGCGGATATCGTAAATGTACGGTAGCGAACCACGATAAATCACTTCGCCTTGTTTGTTTTTAATGACTTGGTCCGCATCGTAAATCGAGAATTGCTCGAGGCGAATATCGCGGTCTTCGTAGTTAGCATTCACCAGCAATTCGTTGTCGATATTGCCGATTTGGAAGTCATAGCGCAGATCAGCAAAATACTGCCATGAGGTTTCTTCGGCATCGAGTTGGCGGTATTCCTGACGTCTGGCGGCAAAGGGATAGAGCACACCATTTTCAACCAGTGGCGCGCGGGGATCTTCGTTAATCACATCAGTCGGTACGCCACCAATCTTGATTTTACGCTTCCAATACACATAGTTATAAGCCCCTGTTTGGCGGGCAAAACCTGTGGTGTAGTCGCGATATTGCAACTGCTGGTTGAGGAACAGATTATCGGTAAAGTAGATATTGTGGGTTAGCTTGAATCTTAATTCTTCACCTTCATTATCTTTTGCCATGGGAGAAATTAATCCCGCGTCACCGAACGAATAGGGAGTTAAGCCATCACCACTGGCGAGTGATGCCGCCAATTGCTGACGCTGCTCGTCAGTCAGTTGTATGCCCAGCCCTTTAGGATCGTTTATCAAATCTTGCCAAGTGACTTCGCCTGCGGTTTTGCCGCCGACTGAATCGGCATTGTAGATGCGAATTGGATGGCCGATGGAGTCAACGGCAATGGCGTCTTTGATATACGCGCCGGATAGCATCAGATCTTGGCTATCACTTAATACCCACTTGAGTGAGCCGAACACTTCATCACGATCGGCGCCTAAATCACGGTAGCCTTCACTGCGGGCGGTTTTGGCAACTAAACGATAAGCAAGATCATCGGTGATTCCACCCGTGCTATCGATGGCGAGCGAGTAAGTATCCCACTGGCCAACTTCAGTGGTGAATTTGTGTTTGGACTCAAATTGCGGTTTCTTTTCAATCAGGTTGATCACACCGCCCGCGCTGCCCATGCCGTAGAGTCCTGTTGCTGGGCCTTTTAAGACCTCAACGGATTCCACATTGGTTAAAGAGCGAGTGGGGTTAAAGGTGTTACCAAGGCCAGCTCCGCCATACATGCCGTCATAGGTGTAGTTTGCACCGAGGCCGCGAATCACCAAGTTATCCCCAATGCCGTAGTTATTGCCTGCTTGAGTCACCCCGCTGATATTACGAATTAAGTCTTGAAGATTGTCGACTCCTTGGCTGTTAATCAGCTCTTGGTCAACGATAACTACCGCCGCAGGGGTTTCCATCAAGGACATATCTGACTTAGTCGCAAGCCCAGAGTTTTTCACTACGGAGTTTTGTCTGCCGTAGACCGTTATGCGTTCGATGTTTTGATCGCGAGCAGAGGGTGTGTCATCGGCAAAAGCGGTATGTGGTAAAGCACTGAGGCAGGCGAGTGCAATAAGTGATAAACGAAATATAGGTTGTGATACTGACATATAAAGTTCCCCCAAACAGAATGGTCGCGAATGATAATGATTTTCATAACCATTGCAACCTTTGATTGATAGGTCTTGGGAGTTAAATGTTTGTCATCTTTACGTATGATTAACGGTTTGTGGATTAATCCTGTGGTGAGTTTTGCCGCCACTAGGCGCGCAACTTGAAGCAACTCTTAGCCAGATTTCTAATTTGTTTCATTTTTTTTATAAAAAAGTGATTTATTTTTTGGGTTAACCACATCGACTCGGCTTTTTGATCGAGAAACATAACCCGTGATCCCTATCACTCTCATCCTATCCTAATTACTGTTTACGTAAACGTAACATTTAAACGAGTGTTTAAATTTGCGTGGTGTTTCAATTTTGTTAACTTGTTGTTTTTGTTGGTTTTACTCGCTTTCCTTAAGGTGGAGTTCAAAACGCTGTCTGTTTTCTACTTAGGTCGAATAAGGTAAAAGTGGTGTATATATTAATTTTCATTGTGTAATTT
>NZ_JAKZGV010000032.1:0-48760 GCF_022557375.1 Shewanella sp. MM_2022_3 | reverse complement strand
GTGTTATTTTTATTTTTGTGTTTGCCTACCACTATTTGTGATGTTTTAAAGGCTTAGATTGAAATTTGTTGGTTAATGTGGCTTTTATCACTGGATTTTATTTTTAGGTTGGACAAATTGTCCATGTGTAGTCTTGCTTTAAATAATACTAATTAAGACGCTTTGATTGAGTTTTTGGTGAATTGATAATGCGGTAGATCACAAATTGATAAATTACATAAAATAAAAACCGTCCAAGGAATATTCCTGGGACGGTTTTGAAAGATGCTTAATTTATATTGATTAAATTAAACGGTTTATATTAGTTAATTCCATTATCATTAATCATGACAGATTAATGATAATTAGTTTCTTACTAAATCCAGTTCTTTAATCAGATTATCGGCATGGTCAACTTCATCCATCATCCATAGGATATAACGAATATCCACGTGCACGGCACGGGTGATGGTGGGATTGAAGAACCAATCCTTAGTAATCGCTTCGTAGGTGGAGTCGAAGTTAAGTCCTACAAGTTCCCCTTTGCCGTTAAATACGGGTGAGCCTGAGTTGCCACCTGTGGTATCTACGCTCGATAAGAAGTTAACTGGTACTGAGTTGAATTCTTCTGGCTTGTCCAAACAAGAGAACAGACGGCAAATCCAGCCACGGGGATCTTGGTAGACAGATTTCACTAAGTGATCGCCAAAACGTTGCTCGTGAATCGCATCGAGCAATTTTTTCGGGGCATTATAGGGCTCAACACCGGTGTGCTTAGCTACTATCCCATCAAGACGTGTAAATGGCTGTTTGTACAGCGCATCGCGGGATTGATAACCATCGACCATACCGTAGCTGATGCGTAGCGTACCGTTAGCATCGGGATACACTGGCCAGTTGTTGGCTTTGTAGTAGTCGATAACGGCGGCCATGTAGGCTGGGCGAGCGGTAGACAATTTACCTGCAAGGATTTTTTCTGCTTTTTCCTGGGCCATATTGGTGTCATACAGCGCGACGGCAAGGCGGATAAACGGATCGCTGCTGGTTTCGAAGGCCTTGGCATCGGCGTCCATCCAGGCCAAACGTTGCGCTTGGTCTGTCAGAGTGGTCAGCGAATACAGGCCATCAAGTTTAGCCTCTAGACTGACGTTTTTATCGTCCAAATTCAGCATATTGTCTAAGGCCGCAACACGGTTTGGCTGCGATAAATAAGCATTTAAATCTTGTAACCAGAGGGTTTTATCGACTTTAACATCAAAACTAGAGTCGATACGTTTTAAGCGCGAGCTGAACATGGCTAAGTCGCGCTCTTGGTAACCGATTTCACGCTCGGCATCACTCTTTTGCTTTTCTTTCGCTAAGCGGTAGAGGTTGTTGGCCGCGGTGAGCAGTGTGCTCGATTGGGCGTTGGTGAAGTAATAATTGGTTTGGGTTTGCAGTTGCTGCTCGGCCAGTAACACTTCTAGTTCGCTGATAAGATTTTGATTAAGGCTAGAGTTTTTCTTTAACCAAGCCAGAAAGTCATCTTCACGCTGCTGCTTAATGCCGATGATATCCGTGGCTTTAAAGCCCGCCAGCAGACCGTTGAGCTTTTTCATCCGGTTCGCCATAGACGCCATATTGCCCGCATATTTAATCGCGATGTCGGCATCTTCCTGACCCATGGCTTCGATAGTATCAATCTGTAATTGATAGCGTTTTGCCTGAGTTGGATACAACCAATCACTGGCAAATTTAAGCTCGCTAGTGAGATTGTAACGGTTGGTCGTGCCAGGATAGCCTGCCACAAACACGCCATCGCCAGCTTTCACGCCATCGGCGTTCACTTTTAAATAGCTTTTGGGCGTATAAGGAATGTTATCTTCGCTGAAAGCCGCAGGTTTTCCGTCTTTACCCACATAAGCCCGTAGGAAGGCAAAATCACCCGAGTGGCGTGGATACTCGTAGTTATCAATATCACCACCGTAACCACCAACACTTTCAGGTGGTGCATACACTAGGCGCACATCGCGGATCATCAATTGCTTGATGAGGTAATATTCCAAGCCATTGTGGAAGCTGCGAACGTTACAGCGGTAGTTATCATCGGCTTCACAGCTTTTGATTAAGGCTTTACTGTGATTCTCAATCTCTTCGTAGCGTTTGAGTGGATCTTGACTTAGGTTTTTGGTGACCTCAGCGGTGACATTGGTCACGGCTTCGGTGATGTATAAACGCTCATTGGGACCGGCCGACGGTTCTTTATCCATTGACGTGGCTAAAAAGCCTTGTTCGAGATAGTTATGCTCTTTCTTAGTGTTATATTGTATCGCCTTGTAGGCACAATGATGGTTTGTCACAACTAGCCCTTGGGGCGAGACAAAACTGGCGGTACAATAGCCCAGCCCGACAACGGCGTTCATTGGATAACTGGTGAGATCGGCCAGCTTATCTGCGGGAATATCGATTCCACGCGCGCTGAGTTTGTCTGCAATAGAAGGCATTTGATAAGGTTGCCATTGCCCTTCATCGGCTGTTGCAATGCCAGAGGTCAGTACTAAGGCTGCAACCAATGCAATACGCATGTTCTTTCCTTATTTTTAGTTTGAGTATCCGTTGGGTGAGATAACAGGCCTGTGAAACCACCTGTTTGCTTGACGGGGTTTTATATCATATTTTGTTAAGTTGTTGGAAATCGGGAGTGTTAATGTCACAACAAGGTGCTTTTAAGCCTAAGAGTAAGCCAAGGGATTTGCAGGTCGATAGCCTCAAGCTACCGCCGCATTCAATTGAGGCTGAACAATCGGTATTAGGCGGCCTCATGTTAGACGCCGACGCTTGGGATAAAGTGGCTGAAACCGTAGTGAAGGAGGATTTTTATTCTCGCTCGCACCGGATGATTTTCGCCGCCATGCACCGTTTAGTCGAAACAGGCCAACCTATCGACTTAATTACGGTTTCTGAACAGCTTGAGCTTGAAAACCAACTTGAAGAAGCGGGCGGCTTTGCCTACTTGGGCGAGATTGCCAAAAACACCCCGAGTGCGGGCAACATTGTTTCCTATGCTGAAATTGTCCGTGAGCGCGCAGTCGTACGCGAGATGATCCGCGTTGCCCATGAGATTGCCGATGCGGGTTATAACCCTGAAGGCCGCGATTCCAGCGCTCTACTCGATTTAGCTGAGAGCAAAGTCTTTAAAATTGCTGAGCAGCGCACCAATGCTAACGAAGGCCCTGAAGGCATCAAAACCATTCTGGAAAAAACCGTTGATAAGATTGAGCAGCTCTACAACAATCCACACAATGGTGTAACCGGGGTATCGAGTGGCTTTACTGATCTCGATAAAATGACAGCAGGCTTTCAATCCGGCGACTTGATCATCGTGGCGGCGCGTCCGTCGATGGGGAAAACGACCTTTGCGATGAACCTGTGCGAACAGGCGGCGATGAATGAAGACAAGCCCGTGCTTATTTTCAGCCTCGAGATGCCCTCAGAACAGATCATGATGCGTATGTTGGCCTCTTTAGGGCGCGTTGATCAAACCAAAATCCGTACCGGACAACTCGATGATGAGGATTGGGCGCGGGTATCCTCGACCATGGGCATTATGCTTGAGCAAGGTAAGATGTATATCGATGATGGTTCAGGCTTAACGCCGACCGAAGTGCGCAGCCGTGCCCGCCGTATTGCCCGCGAGCATGGCGGATTATCGATGATCATGGTCGACTACTTGCAGCTGATGCAAGTGCCGGCATTATCGGACAATCGTACCCTTGAAATTGCTGAAATCTCTCGTTCTCTTAAGGCATTAGCTAAAGAATTAGAAATCCCCGTTATCGCACTTTCCCAGCTTAACCGCTCGCTCGAACAACGTGCCGATAAACGCCCTGTGAACTCGGACTTACGTGAATCAGGTTCTATTGAGCAGGATGCGGATCTCATCATGTTTATTTACCGTGATGAGGTGTATAACAACGACTCTCCCGATAAGGGCACGGCGGAAATCATTATCGGTAAACAGCGTAACGGCCCAATTGGACGTGTGCGCTTGACCTTCCAAGGCCAGTTTTCCCGTTTTGATAACTATGCAGGTCCTCAGTTTGAAGAAGATTAATTCCCGGTGTTAGAAGATAAGCAAAGCTTATGTATTCTTTTTATTTCCAGACTTTTCCAAATAGACAAGGCAAATTTTGAAACCTTTTCCTCGAGCAGAAATTAGCAGTACTGCACTGCAAAACAACCTCGCCGTTTTACGCCAGCAGGCGAGCAGCAGCCAAGTGATGGCGGTGGTGAAAGCCAATGGTTATGGTCATGGATTATTAAATGTCGCTCATTGTTTACATACTGCCGATGGCTTCGGCTTAGCCCGTTTGGAAGAGGCATTAGAACTGCGCGAAGGTGGTATTAAGGCGCGTTTATTATTGCTGGAGGGCTTTTTTCGCAGCACCGACTTACCTTTGTTGGTGGAGCACGATATCGATACTGTGGTGCACCACGAATCGCAAATCGAGATGTTAGAACAGGCAAACTTAACGAAGCCTGTCACCGTGTGGCTAAAAGTCGATTCGGGGATGCATCGTTTAGGGGTCACGCCTGAACAATTCACTGCGGTTTATGCGCGTTTGGCCGCCTGCGAAAATGTTGCCAAACCTGTTCATTTGATGACCCACTTTGCCTGTGCCGATGAGCCGGATAATCATTACACTCAAGTACAAATGCAAACCTTTAACCAGTTAACTGCGGATTTACCTGGGTTTAGAACCTTAGCCAACTCGGCGGGTGCGCTTTATTGGCCTAAAAGCCAAGGGGATTGGATCCGCCCAGGCATTGCGCTCTATGGCGTATCTCCTGTCACAGGAGATTGCGGTGCGAACCATGGTTTGATCCCCGCGATGAACTTAGTCTCACGTTTGATTGCTGTGCGCGATCATAAAGCGGGTCAACCCGTAGGTTATGGTTGTTATTGGACAGCCAAGCAAGATACTCGCCTTGGGGTTGTCGCTATTGGCTATGGTGATGGCTATCCGCGGAATGCGCCGGAAGGTACGCCTGTATGGATAAATGGCCGCAGAGTGCCGATTGTTGGCCGGGTATCTATGGATATGTTAACCGTAGATTTAGGCCAAGATGCGGCGGATCAAGTCGGTGATGATGTGCTACTTTGGGGGCAGGCTTTACCCGTAGAGGAGGTGGCCGAACACATTGGTACCATCGCCTATGAATTAGTGACTAAACTGACTCCAAGAGTAGCTGTTTGCTTAGCATAGTTTGCTCAAATTAGAATGACAAAACGGCGCAAATGCGCCGTTTTTCTTTATCTAGCATACAGTTAATCGATTTACTGATTTGGCTATCAGGTTCGCTCTTGTGGAGCAAAGCGTACCCGTTACAGCCAACCAAACATCCAATATTTTCCTACAAACTTATGATATTTAATTAATTTTCGAAGCAAACTTCGATAAATGCAGTTCCGTAAGAACTGGTAAATGGCATGATAATTTTGGTGCCGTTGGCTTTATGGGAAATTGTATGCCCTTGACCTGAAACGACCATTGGTGTTGCCATTTCGAATTCGTAACCCTTTTGTCCTAAAAGATTTTTTGCGCCCCCCGTAACCATATTAGTGATTTCACCCACCAGATCGGTTACTTCTTCATTTATTTTGCCGGGGTTTTCGCCCAGCATATTTTGCATGATTTGCAGTACCAGTTTTTGCTCAAACGTAATTGAAAGTGAGCCTTTGGTTTGTGGCCCAACCATACCAATCAAACCTGATACATCGCCTTTGGCTAAGTTGTCAGTTTTGATTTGGGGTTTACCTGGCGTGAGCTCTAGGCTGGCCATGGTCGAAATAACATTGAGCAGCGACTGCAAAAAAGGATTAATAAAATTGACGTTCATGCTTCAGTGTGTCCTCTTATGAACTTAAGCCTTATGGTCACCACGTAATTAAGGGTAGTCGAAAAGTGGCTTGACCACAGCAATCTTAATCACACTCTATCAGCTTAGATGACACAAATGGAAATGTGAGGTTAATTTCACGATTTTCTTGTTATTTATCGTAAAAGTCTTTTTACCAAAAGCCACGCTACAAGCGGTAAAAGAGTCGCGTATTCTGCATGCCCCCTCAATGAGTCCAAAGGCACGTTTCCACCGAAAGGTTGATGATTCGAATGAGCATGCCGTTAGGCTATAGTGCGATAGCTTGAATGTATGCGAAAGATTTTTGAAGGAAATTTTCATTTCTATCATAGGCGTATCTTTAACCCTACCAATGTAGCTACAGTCGTTTTGCTGTGCCTAACAACTATAAACGGCTTAAACTGTGATTTACATTAAATTATAATGTAAATGATAATAATTATTGATCACAAAAATAATTTTACATATATTAGCGGGCGATTAACAGGTGGGGGACATCTGTTACAGGGTTTAGTCCGCAACAGGAATGCTTTAAATGAAATTTGCAAAACGTCGCAATGGTCGAGTCACGCTTGGTGCCCATGTTTTAGGTTCGTTAACCATAGGGATGGCGGTTTCTGCTATCCCTGCTATGGCCGCGGAGCAGGCACAAGTCGCAGATAAAAAAGTTGAACATATTGAGGTCAATGGTGAGTACTTGGGTTATAACACCCGCAAAGTACAATCGGGTAAATTTACCGAAGACCTGCTCAATACTGCGAAAACTGTAACAGTCATCAATCAAGATCTGATCAAAGATATGGGCGCGCAGAGTTTTACTGATGCGCTACGAGCGACGCCTGGTATTACCTTGGGTACTGGCGAAGGGGGGAACCCCTACGGTGATAGGCCGTTTATTCGTGGATACGATGCTCAATCCTCTACTTTTATCAATGGTATGCGTAATGTGGGTTCACAAAGCCGTGAAACCTTTAACATTGAACAAATTGAAGTCCTGAAAGGCCCAAGCTCTGTCTATAACGGCCGTGGCGCGGTTGGCGGTAGCATTAACATTGTGACCAAAAAAGCTCAGGCTGAAGATTTTATTAACGCTGATGTTGCCGTGGGGACTGATGCCCTCAAACGTGCCAATGTTGATATTAACCATGTGATTACCGATGAAGCTGCGGTTCGTGTCAACATGATGGCTCACGATGCTGACACTCCTGGGCGTGATGAGGTCACAGGTAATCGTTGGGGCGTTGCACCGTCAGTTACCTTTGGGTTAACGACGCCAACTAAAGTGACCCTTGAATATTATCATTTTGAAAACCATGATATTCCTGATTATGGTATTCCCTACGATCAGGCGACAGGCAAACCTGCCAATGTCGATCCCGACAATTTCTATGGCTTATTATCGCGGGATTTTCGCGATACGATGGACGATACAGCTTCGGTGTTGATCAGCCATGATTTTAACAACGACATGCAGTTCACTTCGACGTCTATCTATAGCCGTAACAGCAATTACTATATTGTGACTAACCCAGACGACACCACTGGCAACGTGGCTAATGGTTATGTTTGGCGAAACACTAAGTCGCGCCATTCGGTGACAAAGACCCTAGCGACTCAATTGCAACTCTCGGGTGAAGCAAAACTTGCAGGAATGACTAACCGTTTTGCAGTCGGGACTGAACTCAGTAACGAACGTACTAGCAATTTGAGTTACACCGTCGATACGGGCAATGGTCGCAACGCGGGTTGTAATCAGGCAATGCTGGATAACTACAACTGTACGTTGCTGGATAATCCGAATCCCCACGATCCTTGGGTTGGTACGATTACACTCGGTACCGATGCGACAGTGACTGAAACTGATACTCGCTCTATCTATGCCTTTAATACGATTGAGTTAACTGAAGCATGGATGGTTAACGCAGGTATCCGCTGGGATGACTATAACACCAGTGCTGAGAACTCAACCTCTCGATTCAGCAATGATGCTGATTTCTTCAACTACCAATTGTCGGTGCTATATAAGCCCGCAGAAAATGGCAGTATCTACGCTGCGTGGGGCACTTCCTCTAATCCACCTGGCACGTCTAACGGAGATGGGGCAGATCGTCTTGGCAGCACTAACGCCGATTTAGAACCAGAAGATACCGAAAGCTACGAGTTAGGCACTAAATGGGATCTTTGGGAGGGTCGTTTATCTCTGAATGGCTCTGTATTCCAAATCGAGAAAAACAATGCCCGCGTTGCAACCTCTGGCGATCGTAATGCGCCACAGGAAAACGTCGGCGAGCAAAAAGTCAAAGGCTTTGAAATCGGCTTTTCCGGTGACTTTACTAAAGATTGGCATGGTTTTGGTGGTTATACGTATTTGGACGCTACCCTCGAAAGCAATGGTTACAACGCTGCGCTTAATGGTAATCGCTTCCCTAATACAGCCAAAAATAGTCTTAGCTTATTCACAACTTACGATATTACCGAGCAGTTAACGGTCGGCACGGGTGCCTATTATATGGACAAAGTGTATGGCAATACGGCTAATACGCTGTCAATTCCGTCTTACTGGCGTTTTGATTTGACCTCATCCTATAAGATGAGCGAATTCTTGACCTTACGCCTGAACGTTCAAAATCTAACGGATGAGCGTTATTACGATAAAGCGTACACCGCGCACTTTGCCAATATGGCGCCTGGACGTTTGGTGATGTTAAGTGCCGATATGCACTTTTAATATCAGTGAATGACGATTTGAATGGCAGCCCTAGGGCTGCCTTTGATGTTTATGCTTTCCTTAAGGTTTGAAGATGCTTATTGAAATTCCTCATGTTTTTTCTAAACAAGAAGTCAATCAGTTACGTGAACAACTCGATGCTCGCACTTGGATTGATGGCAATCAAACCTCAGGCGTGATGGCGAGTACCCGTAAGCGCAATCAGCAGTTGGATAAAGACGATCCTGTTGCGATTGGCATCGGTGAATTGATTATGGAGCGCTTGTTAGCTCATCCTTTATTTGTCTCGGCAGCACTTCCATTACAGTTTTATCCGCCCTTGTTTAATCGTTATCAAGGTGGAGAAACCTTTGGCTATCATATCGATAATGCAATTCGCTCGACGAGTGACGGTATGGTGCGTACCGATCTGTCAGCCACCTTATTTTTAAGCGAACCAGACACTTATCAGGGTGGTGAGTTGGTCATCCAAGATACCTATGGCCAGCAAAGCATTAAGCTGGCGGCGGGATCTTTGGTGTTATACCCGTCAACGAGTTTACATCAGGTTACGCCTGTCACATCAGGTGAGCGAACCGCCGCCTTTATGTGGCTACAGAGCATGGTGCGCGATGAGGGGCAGCGCCGCTTGTTATTTCAACTCGATCAATCGATTCAATCTTTGACGTCGCAGGCCGCGCCTGAACAAGAGCTGTTTAATCTAACGGGTGTTTATCATAACTTGCTCAGGCGTTGGAGTGAGTTGTAGTGATATCGAGCTAGGCTTCTCTCCCTGCTTAATCTCCACAAAGCAGGCGGTTTAGGGTATAATCCCGCTTGCTCTGAGGGGCAATAAAACAGTAAACGTTAACTCGTTTACTGTTTTTCCATTTTTAAGCTTAAGGCTTATTGGCAATCTGCGACTCAAATTAGGACTCTTTGCTCCTCTGAGTGGCAACTTATTCGCAAATTTTAATTACTTGAGTCGATAGTCACGTGTTGAAAAATAATCTTAATGATGGTCTACAGCTCGACCGCACCTTTTCCATTGCACCGATGCTCGATTGGACGGATCGTCATTACCGTTATTTTGCGCGTTTAATGTCGGCCAATGCCTTACTGTATACCGAGATGGTGACCACCGGCGCGATTTTGCATGGCCGTGGCGATTATCTTGCCTATAACCAAGAGGAACATCCTCTGGCATTGCAGTTGGGTGGCTCGAATCCTGCTGAACTTGCTCGCTGCGCCAAACTTGCCGCCGAGCGCGGTTATGATGAAGTGAACCTCAATGTGGGCTGTCCTTCGGATCGGGTGCAAAATGGTCGCTTTGGTGCCTGTTTGATGGCTGAACCTGAGCTGGTGGCTGAATGTGTCGATGCCATGAAGCAAGTGGTTGATATTCCTGTGACGGTAAAAACGCGCATCGGGATCGATGAGCAGGATAGCTATGAGTTTTTGACTCACTTTATTGATACTGTCATGGCTAAGGGCTGTGGTGAGTTTATTATCCATGCGCGTAAGGCTTGGCTGCAAGGCTTAAGCCCGAAAGAGAATCGTGAGATCCCGCCCTTAGACTACGAACGTGTGTATCAGCTCAAACGTGATTATCCGACGCTTAATATCAGCATTAACGGTGGCATCACTAGCCTTGAACAGGCCCAAACCCACTTGCAGCACTTAGATGGTGTGATGGTTGGACGTGAGGCTTACCAGAATCCTTATATGTTGTCGCAGGTTGACCAACTGCTCTGCGGCAGCCAAAAGGCGGTGATTAGCCGTGAGGCTGTGATTGAGGCGATGGTGCCCTATATTGAGGCTCACTTGCAGGCGGGCGGACGCCTAAATCATATCACTCGCCATATGATTGGCTTATTCCAAGGTTTGCCTGGTGCCCGTGCGTGGCGTCGTTATTTAAGCGAAAACGCCCATAAAAACGGTGCGGGCATAGAGGTGGTAAAGCAGGCTTATTTGAGTATTCAAACAGAAATAATTGCTCAATAATCATTCGATTTAAAAAGTGGTGAGATTCACTAAACGTTGTAGTATTTTTCACCACTTTACCTTTCCTAAATATCTCGCTTATCTCGTTCTAGCTTAAAATAAATTTTTAAATATAATTAAATTAGTATGTTAGGGTTTGTTTGATAAGTTGGCACGCCCTTTGTAATAGTCCCTATGTCAAGTTAATCAATCGAAAGGGACGACATCATGTTTACTTCAAATGTTAAAAAATCAGTTCAAGCAAGTGTGTTATTCGGTGCATTAATGGCGAGTGTTACAGCACATGCTGAAGCGGCTCCTGTATCTGATGTTATGAGCGCCATTGAGCAAACTCTTAGCACCCAAGCGCAGGAGTTGTTAGTGAATACAAAGCGTGAATTGGTGTTATCGCTACAAACGCAACTGGCTGAAAGTATCTATGACTTTAATAGTCAACTAACACTGAGCGCGGATACCCAAACTGATTCGGCAACCACAGGTGAATTGAGCGCGAATAAGTAAGGATCTGCCTATGTGGTTTGTAGCACCTCTAATGACTTTGCTACTGCTACCAGTGATTAGCCTCGCGTTGTTTTCAGGCATTATCTGCTGGTTTCAGTGGCATAGTGTCAGCGATAAGTAACTCATAAAATTTTGGAGTTCAAAATGAAACGAGCGCAAATACGAATGAACAATTCACAACGTTTGGTCTGTGGTGTTGCATCAGGTATGGCGTGGCAATTTGGTTGGTCCTGTTTTTGGACGCGAGTGGTATGGGCGGGGGCAATTCTGTTTATGCCAGGCGTGAGTCTACTGGTGTATTTTGTGTTGGCTTTGCTTGTAGAACAATGGAAAAGACCGATTTAAGCCAAGTTTTTGTACTCTAGATTGTGGGACATTAATGGGACAGCCTATACACGTTTATGGCCACAATCGTTAGCGAGATGCTATCAACAAGAGGGCACATTGACCCTCATGCCAATAATGAGCACTTGCTAAGTGAGTATCACTTTTTAAGAAAAGCCTGGAATCTGGCTTTTGCTTCATCACTTTTAAGTCTTGCACTAAATTGTTCTAATTCTTGATGCATTTGGTGTTGCACACGGTTTTTATGTGGTCGCATCAACTGACGGGTAATTTGCAGCGCCTGCGGTGGTTGATTGGCTAGTTTTTTCGCTTGGTTAAAGGCATAAACCAATAACTCTTCTTGGGCGATCACATCGTTAATGATGTTCAGTCTGTGGGCGGTATCAGCATCAAAACTTTCTCCGAGCAGCAATAATTCAGCTGCTTTTTGATAACCCACTAATTCGGGTAGGAGTAAACTCGCGCCCGCTTCAGGGACCAAGGCTAAATTAACAAAGGGCAGTTGAAACTTAGCTGTATTGTCTGCGTAAACTAAATCGCAATGCAGTAGCACAGTGGTACCAATACCAACAGCCGCACCAGAAACGGCAGCGACCAGTGGTTTTTTGAGCTCTAATAAACAAAATAAGAAGCGTACCGCAGGATGGTTTGGCCCTAAGTCACTATTTTTCAAAAAGTCTGCAACATCATTGCCCGAGGTGAAACAATTATCTTCACCATGGAGCATAAAGGCACGAATGTCGTTGTCTGCTTCACCTTCGATCAGGTATTCTGTCAGTTGTTTATACATATTAAGATCAAGTGCATTGCGTTTATCTGGGCGATTAAAGCTGATAACACGAACGCCCTGATCATCCCGAACCTGTATATGACTCATGGGTTGTTTTCCTTTACGACGACATTGGGTAGACATGGAGTTTAAGACATTGAAACCGATATTCAAACAGATGTTTAATTGTGTTGCCTTATCCTGTGCTTCATTTTCTGTTTTCGCCAACGTAGTGATGACTGAAGGTCATGTACGTGCAATGCCTGATACCGTTCCAAATACTGCCGCTTACTTTACGCTCGAAAATCACAACGATAAAGCCGTACGCTTGATTGGCGTGACAACCGACGTAGCGAACGAAGCGCAATTGCATACCATTATTGAAGAGCAAGGTATGGTAAAAATGCGCCATGTTGAAGGCTTTGATATTCCATCCCATGGAAAATTAACCCTGATGCCATCGGGGGAGCATGTCATGCTAATTGGGCTTAAGGCTCCATTAGTGTTAGATCAGCAAGTTAAGCTGCAATTAGAGTTTAACGATGGCGAAAAAATGACGATTACATTGCCTGTCGCTAAGCAGGCCGAGAATGCTGCTGAACCCGAGCATCATCACCATCATTAAGGAGTCGCTTGATGCAAATCACATGGAAGAAGGTTACTGGAGTTAGTTTATGCGTTGTTTTAATTGGTTATGTTGTGAGTGTCTGGTGGAGTATCGAGCCTGATCCGCTGACGCCACAACAGCTTACTGCCACAGAAAAGAATGTTGTTGGTTATGCGACCACAACCTCTTTGATTATGACCGTTGAAACGCTGCTGGATAAGCAAGGTGGTTGGCTATCGAATGATGTTATGCCACCCTCAATCTTTATGGATAACATGCCCGCCTTTGAGTATGGCGCTTTAGAGCAAGCGCGTGATTTGGCGCTGATTATGCGTAAAGAGTTTAGCCGTTCACAGTCGCAATCTACCGCTGATAAAGATTTGAGTGAAGCGCAGGCTAAGTTAAACATCGACCATACCAGTTGGTTAGTGCCGAGTGCTGAAAGCGAATACCGCGATGGTATTAAGCTACTTAAGTTGTACCGGGCGCGAATGATGGACCCGAATAATCAAGATGCACAGTTTTATGCCCGCGCAGATAACCTTAATGAGTGGCTCAAAGAAGTGCAAAAACGTTTAGGCAGTATGTCGCAACGGTTATCTGCAAGTGTAGGTCAAGAACGTCTTAACACCGATTTAGCGGGGGATAATGCTGCGCGTCAATCAACCCCTAATTTAGCCAGCCATCAGGTGAAAACCAGCTGGTGGAAAATTGATGATGTGTTTTATGAGAGCCGTGGCGCCTCATGGGCATTACTGAATTTTATGCGTGCAGTTGAAGTCGATTTTGCTGACGTGCTGAAAAAGAAAAATGCTGAAGTGAGCCTAAAACAGATCATTCGTGAACTAGAGGCAACTCAGCAAACGGTTTGGAGCCCTGTTGTGCTTAATGGCAGTGGTTTCGGTCTAGTCGCTAATCATTCATTGGTTATGGCTAACTATGTATCCCGTGCAAATGCCGCGGTGATTGATTTAACGAACTTGCTATCTCAAGGTTAATTATGAAAAAAATACTCCTGGCCAGTGCAGTATTAGGCTGCATAATGGCTACATCAGCTCACGCGGCCACTGTGGTTGGTTTTAAAATAGGTGGCGATTATTGGCGCGCCGATACTAGCGGTACTTTTTCCGATAAAGGTCAGCCACAACAAGGTTTTGACTACAGCTCATCAGCGCAGGGTAGCTATTGGTTTGCCGTTGAACACCCACTGCCTTTTGTGCCAAATCTGAAAATTCGTGAAAACAGTCTTGATCAAAAAGGTAGCTTGGCGAACGCTGATTTCAGCTTTAATGGTCATGATTTTAAAGGTAATGTGACCAGTTATACCGATCTGAGCAACACCGATTTTGTGTTGTATTACGAACTGCTGGATAACGATATTTTATCTTTTGATTTGGGCGCAGCTTATAAGTTGATGAATGGCTCTCTGCGTGTCCAAGATGCAGGTCATCCAGAAGAGAAAGACGTAGATAGCGGAATTGTTATGGGGTACGCCAGTACCCATGTGAGCATGCCGGGTTTAGGCTTATTTGGCTTTGCAGATTTAATGCTTGGGGTGAATGAGTCGAATGTACATGATTATGCGGTCGGTTTAGGCTGGCAGTTTGATGGTGTTGCGGTGGATACCCGTGTGCGCGTTGGCTATCGTGAGTTTGCCTTTGATGTGAATAATTTCTCTGGCATTAGTGCTGACTCAAAGTTTGATGGCTATTTCGCTGGCGTCGAAATTGACTTCTAAGTCGTAATTCTGACAATAAAAAACCGCCAATCTTGGCGGTTTTTTTATTGGACAATATTGCTTAACTTATTCAGCTTTTAGGCCGTTGTTAATAGCAATAACATCATCTTCGTTTAATGTACCCGCTGCTTGTTTCAGTGCAACAATCGAGTTGATGTAGCTGTAACGCGCATCTGATAATTTACGTTTTGAGTCGTACAGATCGCGTGTACGGTTCAATACGTCAACAATAGTACGAGTACCAACTTCGAAGCCTGCTTGCGTAGCCTTTAATGCACTTTCAGATGAAATTACAGACTGTTCGTAAGCACGGATAGAGCTGATTGACGCCCCCACGTTGTTGTAGTTATTACGAACGTTTTTCACTACGCTACGGTAGGTTTGTTCCAACTTCTCGCTTGCCTCAACATATTGGAACTGCGCTTCTTTGACTTGTGATGAGACTTTAAAGCCTTCAAAAATCGGAATACTTAAGTTAATGCCTGCGCTCATGTTGTCAAAATCAGGTTCATTCGAATTACCTAATTTTTGCTCTAAACCTTTGCTATAACCAGCATTTAAGCTTAGTGATGGCATATGGCCTGCTTTATAGAGGCTAATGGTCTCTTGAGCGATATCTTTGCCAATACGTTGAGTCATTAGATCGACGCTATTGGTCTCGGCAATTTTTAACCAATCACTAGATGAACTCGGTGCTGGTGTGACTGCAGAGAAGCGGTTAGTGTCGAGTACGTTTAAGGCTTTGTGATCGATACCCGTGATTTCGCGCAGTGCTTCATAACTATTGGCAAGGGTATTTTCTGCCAAAATTTCAGAGGCTGAGGCTAAGTCATATTGTGCTTGAGCTTCATGAACGTCAGTAATCGCAGTTAAACCAACGGCAAAACGTTGTTTAGTTTGCTCAAGTTGACGCTCAATCGCGCGTTTTTCTGCACCTTGGAACTCGTAGTTATCTTTGGCTGTTAATACATCAAAGTAGGCTTTAGTCACGCGAGTGATCAAATTTTGCAGTGCCGATGCATAGGTTGAGTCAGCTTGAGAAGCGGCTTTCTCCGCAAGGCTTAAACCTACCCAAGCACTATGGTCATAAATGACTTGATTGAGCTTTAGGTTGCCAGTCAGGCCGCTGCTATCATCTCGAGGATCATTCCATGCCTTGTCATAGCCCACGTTTGCACTGATAGTCGGTAACAGTGGCGCACGATTTTGTTCAATCTTTTCAAACAAAGCGTTACGTTGCGCTTGCGCTTGCAACACGAGTGGGTCACTTGTCAGTGCCTGTTGATAAATTTGCAGTAAATCATCTGCTTGAACCGCAGGAGCGGAAGCGGCTAGAGTTAATGCTACGCATAGAGAACGGATCTTAAATTTCATTTGCTGTCCTTATTAGACAAAATCTCCAAAAGGAGAAATATATAACTTCGTTTAGACTAAGTAATGCCTTTACCAAGGCGGTTTGCGCTTCCCGACGCTTCCCGATACAGCTAAAACTTAATGACGTAGAGTCTAAAAACTCCCACACGTTCAAGTCAACTGCGAA
This sequence comes from Shewanella sp. MM_2022_3, assembly GCF_022557375.1. Classification (NCBI taxonomy): domain Bacteria; kingdom Pseudomonadati; phylum Pseudomonadota; class Gammaproteobacteria; order Alteromonadales; family Shewanellaceae; genus Shewanella; species Shewanella sp. MM_2022_3. The sequence continues at coordinate 32,669 of NZ_JAKZGV010000032.1, read as the reverse complement.
GTGTAACAGATTTTATTTAAAAATGAGCCAAATTGCCTTGATAATAGGCGAAAATTTAACTGTTAAGGATAAGATATGAAGCCTCAGGTTTTTTCGCAAACAGATATTGAAATCCTCGAAAAAAAATCGCTATATCAAGGCTTTTTTGCCTTAGAGCAATTTACCTTCAAACATAAGCTATTTGCTGGAGGCTGGAGTCAGCCAGTCACCCGTGAGGTCTTTGAACGTGGCCATGCAGTCGTTGTGCTGCCCTATGATCCTAAGTGCGATAAGGTTGTGTTGATTGAGCAAGTTAGGTTTCCTGCATTAGCAACCACTAAATCTCCTTGGCTTATGGAGTTAGTCGCGGGTATGATTGCGCCCGACGAAACGCCAGAGGATGTCGCGCACCGCGAGTTGTTAGAAGAAACTGGTTTGACCGCTCGCCACATCCATTTTGTGAGCAGTTATCTTGCAAGCCCTGGTGGCAGTACTGAACGTTTCTATTTTTATTGGGCTGAGGTGGATTCATCACAAGCCCAAGGTTTGCATGGATTAGCTGACGAACACGAAGATATTCGATTGCATGTTGTAGACCGTGAGGTTGCCTATCACGGTGTCGTTAATGGCGAAATAGACAATGCATCGACCGTTATTGGATTGCAGTGGTTGCAATTAAACTATCAGCAACTGGTTTAGGTTGGAAAAGGTTTGGCGCATTCAACATCACATCAAAAACCGCGTTATCAACCCAACGTGAGCGACTTTTTAGCGCTATGCGGGCGTAACTATGGCTACATGCAAAAGTGGTTGCCACTGGATATTGCTGTGGGTCAATCTTGGCAACTTGAAGGTGAATTTGGTGTATTAGTTATCCGTATTTTAGAAAATACCAAATATACTCAATTAGTTGAAATCTCACGCCCACTACAAATAGTGGAGTTTGTTAATATTCCCAAGGTGTTAGTGAGAATTTATCATGATGCTAAATTAGCAGAAGTGTTAACTGGTCAACAGATTTACCAACTGCGCCCAGTGTATGATTATCCCAATTTACGTATGTATCATAGTGATGAGAAGTACCAGGTAAATGCATTCCTGGGAGAATTATTGAAGATTGGTGGCCAACAACGTTTGGTTTGCCAGTCTTAGAATTGGGTATTCAATGTGCTGAAAGAGGCTATCTCTTACTCTGTAGCTGATGAAAGTGTGCGCATAGTGCAAGTCACTGACCCGCACCTCTTTGCCGATCCTGAAGCTCAGCTACTTGGTGTTAATACCAGCAAAAGTTTGGCCGCGGTACTCAATACCATCCGCGCCGTTAATTACCCTGCGCATCTTATGCTTGCCACAGGTGATTTAAGTCAAGATTATTCCCCTGAGTCTTATCGCCAATTTGTGTCAGCGGTCGCCCCGCTCAATTTACCTTGCCATTATCTTCCGGGTAATCATGATGATCCGCGGATCATGTTTTTGCATATGCAGGGCGAGCGGATTTTTGGCCAGCAACGTATTTTAGTTGGTAAATGGCAAATTTTGATGCTGGATTCCACCGTGAGAGGAAAACCTGGTGGTCATATGGCCGCGAGTCAATTCGAACTCATTGAACAGGCTATAGCCGCACATCCAGACCGCCATACTTTACTGGTGATGCATCATAATCCTATTTTGGTTAATTGTGCTTGGTTAGACCAACACTGCATGGATAATGGGACGGAATTTTTAAAGCGTGTCGCTCAATACCCGCAGGTCAAAGCTTTGCTTTGGGGTCATGTGCATCAACAATTGGATAGCCTTTACGATGGTCCCCATGGTGCGTTGCAATTAATGGCGACACCTTCTACTTGTATCCAGTTTAAACCGCAATCGCCTTATTTTGCCCTCGATGGACTGCAACCCGGTTATCGTTTGCTGGAGCTCAAGGCCGATGGTAGCATCAGCACTAATGTGTATCGCGTACCGGGAAATCTGTTTTCCCCCGATAAAGATTCCAGCGGTTATTAACGCGAGTGACCGCAGCTTGAGGAACTATGCTGCTCTATATTCACGGATTCAACAGTTCTCCTTTCTCTGATAAAGCGGTGATGACGGCACAATATATGGCCGAGCATCACCCGTCCGTCACTTTTCATCAGCCACAGTTACCCAATACACCCAAAGCAGCGATGGCCTTACTACAGCGCTATGTTGAGGAGGCTTTGCAAGCGGGTGAGCCGCTTAACTATATTGGCTCGTCCTTAGGTGGTTATTTTGCCAGTTACTTGGCTGAGTATTATGGTGGCCGAGCCGTGTTGGTTAATCCGGCAGTAAAACCCTTTGAACTGTTTGATGAATTTATGGGGCCGCAATTTAACCCTTATACCGAAGAGCATTATCAGGTATTACCAGAGCATAAGCAGGAAGTGGCTGAATTTAATACGGCTGTTATCCGCAATCCCGATCGTTTTTTGGTACTATTGCAAACGGGCGATGAAGTGCTGGATTATCGCGAAGCGCTACATAAATATCATCATTGCCAATTACGGATTGAATCCGGTGGTGATCACAGTTTTGTGGGTTATGAGCGATATCTGCAAACTGTAAGCCAATTTTTACACTTACCTTGACAAATCGTCATCCACAGCCGCAACATGGCCGGATATAACAACCTATAGCGTACACTATGACTAATCAATACACCTCTGACGCCATTGAAGTTCTTAACGGACTTGACCCAGTTAAACGCCGTCCAGGTATGTATACCGATACCAGCCGACCTAACCATTTAGGCCAAGAGGTCATAGATAACAGTGTCGATGAAGCCTTAGCTGGCCATGCCACTAAAATCGAAGTTGTGCTCCACACAGATAACTCGCTGGAAGTCACTGACGATGGTCGTGGTATGCCAGTGGATATTCATCCCGAAGAAGGTATTCCAGGGGTCGAGCTGATCCTGACTAAACTGCATGCCGGCGGTAAATTTTCAAATAAAAATTATCAATTCTCTGGTGGTTTGCATGGTGTAGGGATTTCAGTGGTTAACGCCCTGTCTCGCAGAGTTGAAGTCACTGTGCGCCGAGATGGCCAAGTGTATGATATGGCTTTCGAAAATGGTTTTAAAGTCGAAGAACTACGAGTCAGTGGTACCTGCGGTCGGCGCAATACCGGTACTCGAGTACATTTTTGGCCTGATGCGAGTTATTTTGATTCGGCGAATTTCTCCAATTCCAAACTTATTTATTTACTGCGTGCCAAAGCAGTATTGTGCCCCGGTCTTAGAATTAAATTCACTAATAAGCACACTAACGAAGTGCATGAGTGGTACTACGAGAGTGGCTTAACCGATTATCTTAAGACGGCGGTAGGCGATAATATCATGCTGCCGGAAGAGCCTTTTATCGGTAGTTTTAAGGGGCAAATTGAGGCGGCAGATTGGGCTATTACCTGGTTGCCAGAGGGCGGGGAGTCGATCAACGAAAGTTATGTGAACTTAATCCCAACGCCATTGGGTGGCACCCATGTGAATGGCTTTCGCCAAGGTTTGCTAGAGTCGATGCGTGAGTTTTGTGAGTTTCGTAATCTCATCCCCCGCGGGATTAAGCTCTCTCCTGAGGATATTTGGGATCGCGCAGCCTTCATTCTGTCAGTGAAAATGCAAGACCCGCAGTTTGCGGGACAGACAAAAGAGAAGCTTTCGAGCCGTCAAAGCTCAGCCTTTGTTTCAGGTATCGTGCGTGATGCATTTTCGCTTTGGTTAAATTCGAATACCGAATTAGCCGAGTCATTGGCTGAAATGTGTATTAATAACGCGCAAAAACGCTTAAAAGCAGCCAAAAAAGTCGCCCGTAAAAAAGTCACATCAGGTCCCGCATTACCGGGTAAATTGACCGATTGTAGTGGCCAAGATCCAATGCGCGGCGAACTCTTCCTTGTGGAAGGGGATTCTGCGGGAGGCAGTGCTAAACAGGCTAGAGACCGTGAGTTTCAAGCTATTATGCCGCTACGTGGTAAAATCTTAAATACGTGGGAAGTGGATGCATCTCAGGTATTAGCGTCGCAGGAAGTACATGATATTTCGGTGGCAATTGGTTGTGATCCCGATAGCAATGATATTTCTGAGTTAAGGTATGGCAAAATCTGCATCCTCGCCGACGCCGATTCCGATGGATTGCATATTGCGACTTTACTCTGTGCACTGTTTCTGAAACATTACCGAGTGTTGGTTGAGCAGGGGCATGTTTATATCGCCATGCCGCCACTGTTCCGTATCGATATAGGTAAAGATGTTTATTACGCTTTAGATGAGGCTGAAAAAGAAGGTATTCTCGATCGTATCAGCGCTGAGAATAAAAAAGGTAAAGTTCAAGTAACACGCTTTAAAGGTCTGGGTGAAATGAATCCACTACAATTGCGTGAAACGACAATGGACCCTAATACTCGCCGTTTAGTGCAGTTAACTATTGATGATGCGGAAGAAACTGATTCTCTTATGGATATGCTGTTAGCTAAGAAGCGTTCACCCGATCGTAAAAACTGGCTCGAAGATAAGGGTGACATGGCGGTACTTTAATGTTGTGCACTATTGCCGATAACAATAACACTTAGGCATAAAGAAAATTACCATGTTGTATATTAAAACGAATAATTATAAATGTTTAAAGGTGTTCTCTGCCTATTGGACCCTACTGGTGAGTATGGCTTTGTTACCGATCCAGACGGCGATTGCAGGGTCTCAGTCGATCATGATTACCGTCTCAAAGGGATTTGGTTTATCGCTCTATGCTTCCGATCTTGGGGATGCCAAACAGATTGCGATGGGGGCAAATGGCACCTTATTTGTCGGCTCCAATAAGAGTGGCACAGTGCATGCACTTGTTGATAGTAACCAAGATGGTCGTGTAGACAAGCGTTATGTCATCGCCAAGGGGTTAGAGTCTCCCGATGCGATTGCGTTCCATAATGGTGATCTGTTTGTGGCAACTGAAAACCGAATTGTCCGCTTTATTGATATCGAGCAGCGCTTACGCCGTCCAAGTCGTCCTAAAGAGATTTATAGCGATTTACCAGAGTCAGATAAGAAAAGTGCACGAGCGATGAATTTTGGTCCTGATGGCAGGCTCTATGTCTCTATCGGTGCACCTTGTAACGTGTGTGAAGCTAGCGCGCCCTATAGCAGTATTATTGCGATTAATGTGGATACCGGCGCCAGTGAGCAAATTGCGTCAGGAATTCGCGATGTGACAGGTTTTGACTGGTCTCCTCAAGACGGCAAATTGTGGTTTGCCGATCAAGGACGTGATTGGATGGGCGATAACTTACCCCCCGATGAGATTAACCGCATCGATGTGGCGGGCAGCCATTATGGCTTTCCGTATTTACACGCATCATCCGTGGTCGAACCTGCCTATGAAAAGCCAAAAAATTTAAAAATTTCTGTACCGATATACGAACTTCCAGCACACGTTGCGCCAACGGGACTGGCATTTTACCGTGGTAAGCAATTCCCAGAAATCTATCATAACCAATTGTTTGTTGCTGAAAATGGTTCTTGGAACCGTTCAAGCAAAGTCGGTTATCAAATCGTCATGTTGAAGCTTGAGAATCAACAGGTGGTCAGCCGCGAAACCGTAGTGAGTTTTCTCGACGGTGAGTTTCCTGTCGCCCGCCCCTATGGATTATTGTCCGGTGAAGATGGGGCCATGTACATTTCGGATGATTTGAAAGGTAACCTGTATCGACTGTTCTATAGGGATGGCGATAATACTGAAGAACCACAGGAACTAGAAGAAAATGAGTGACGCAATCAAGTTAAGCTTGGATGGCGTAGAGCAGATGCCATTGCGGCGCTTTACCGAAGAAGCTTATCTGAATTATTCCATGTACGTCATTATGGACCGAGCCTTACCCCATATTGGTGATGGCCTTAAACCCGTACAACGACGGATTATTTATGCTATGAGCGAGCTTGGTTTATCGGCTCAATCAAAGCATAAAAAATCAGCTCGTACAGTGGGTGACGTATTAGGTAAGTACCATCCCCATGGCGATAGTGCCTGCTATGAGGCGATGGTGCTGATGGCGCAGCCATTTTCCTATCGTTATCCATTGGTAGATGGTCAAGGAAACTGGGGGGCACCAGACGATCCTAAGTCATTTGCAGCAATGCGTTATACCGAGGCGCGCCTGTCGAAGTTTTCTGAGCTGTTATTATCTGAGCTGGGACAAGGTACGGTTGACTGGGGGGCAAACTTCGATGGCACGTTAAAAGAGCCCAAAGTGCTGCCTGCACGTTTACCCCATATTTTGCTCAACGGGATCACTGGTATTGCGGTGGGCATGGCGACAGATATACCGCCACATAATGCCAGAGAGTTAGTGAATGCCTGCGTTGCGCTTTTGGACGATCCCAAACTCGACCTTGCGCAGTTGATGGCCTATGTGCCAGGGCCTGATTATCCTACAGAAGCTGAGATCATCACCCCGTCTGCCGATATTGCCAAAATCTATGAAACTGGGCGTGGCTCCTTAAAAGCCCGTGCGGTTTATACTGTCGAAGCCGGTGAAATAGTGATCACCGCGCTACCACATCAGGCGGGTAGTGGTAAGATTTTAGAGCAGATTGCTGCTCAAATGCAGGCGAAAAAATTGCCTATGGTTGCTGACTTGCGTGATGAGTCTGACCATGAAAATCCCGTTCGCTTAGTGATTGTACCGCGCTCAAATCGCGTCGATTGCGATCAACTGATGGCGCACTTGTTTGCGACTACCGATCTTGAGAAAAGTTTTAGGGTAAACCTTAACGTACTGGGCCTTGATGGTCGTCCAAGAGTTAAGGGCCTAAAAGACTTACTCACCGAATGGCTTGAGTTTCGTGTCGATACCGTAAGACGTCGCCTAGAATATCGTTTAGATAAAGTGTTGGCGCGTTTACATATCCTTGAAGCGTTAATGATCGCTTTTCTCAATATTGATGAAGTCATTGAGATCATTCGTTTTCATGATGAGCCCAAAGCGGAGTTGATGGCGCGTTTTAACCTGACAGACAAGCAGGCTGAGGCCATCCTCGAGTTAAAATTACGCCATTTAGCTAAGTTAGAAGAATTTAAGATCAAAGCTGAGCAGGACGAACTGGAAGCTGAACGTGAAAAGTTAGAGCAATTATTAGGTTCTGAACGCCGCTTAAAAACCTTAATAAAGAAAGAATTAATCCAAGATGGTGAGACCTATGGCGATGATCGCCGCTCTCCTATTGTAGAACGCCATGAGTCCCGCGCCTTAACAGAGCAAGAGCTTACCCCGAGTGAACCTGTGACTGTGGTGTTATCAGAGAAAGGTTGGGTGCGTTGTGCTAAGGGCCATGATATTGATGCCGAGTCTTTATCCTATAAGGCGGGCGATCAATATCTCTGTAGTGCTATCGGGCGCAGTAATCAGGTGGCAGTGTTTATTGATTCATCCGGTCGCGCCTTTGCCACCGATAGTCATAGTCTGCCATCGGCTCGTACCCAAGGTGAGCCCATTACTACGCGCTTTAATATGGCATCTGGTGAGACCATGCAGCATGTTATTTTGGGGGAAGACGAGCAATGCTTCCTCTTAGCAACCGATGCGGGTTATGGGTTTATATGTACTTTCAATGACATGGTGTCTCGTAATAAGGCGGGTAAAGCGCTATTGAGCTTACCGACGAATGCCAAGTCTTTACCACCCAAACCGATTGATCGTAATCGAGAGATGTCTATCCTTGCCATCACCAATGAAGGTCGTATGCTACTGTTTTCATTGGAAGCATTGCCGCAATTATCCAAGGGTAAAGGTAATAAGATTATCGGTATTCCAAGCGAGCGCGCTAAAAACCGTGAAGAGTTAATGACACATTTACAACTTGTGCCAGCAGATACTCCAGTTACCTTGTGGGCGGGTAAGCGCAAACTCACACTTAAACCAAGTGATTTAGAGCATTATCGCGGTGAGCGCGGACGTCGTGGGGCAAAATTACCACGTGGATTACAGCGTGTTGATAGTGTGGAATTAGGCGAAGGTGCTGAGGTCTTGCCTAGCATTTAACTGTTAATTTGAGGCTGCGTAAGAGGTAGCCAGCTCAAGTTATCAAAACCGTTAATCAAAGCCACTCAAGTTTCACTGGAGTGGCTTTTTTATTCTCAGAGTTATGCGCTACAGAGTCACTTTTCTTAAATACAAGACATAAAAAAACCTACCGCTTGCGGTAGGTTTTTATTAGCGAATATCCGTAAGGATATTAGAAGTCGTAACGTACGCCTACAGAGAATACGTTGTCGTCTTGTAGGTCTACTTTGTTACCTGCTACGACATGGTCACCACGGTACATTGCGTATTGACCGTATACCATAGTTGATTTAGAGAAACGGTAGTCAGCACCCACGTTGAAGTTTTGTACGCTGATGTCTGCGCCTTTTAACAGGTTTGTACCAGTGGTAACGTTTTTGTAGTAGTTACCAAAGCCCGTTTCATCAAAGCCGTATTCGGCTTTCAGGTTAACACCGTTTAAAGTGTAAACAACGTTAACAAAGTAAGTGTTACCATCTACTGAGCTATCAGTTACGCTTTCAGAGTTTTGGAATAAACCACCCACTTTGAAATCGCCAAATTTAACTTGTGCTACACCACGGTATGCATCAACACCCGCAATACCTTTGTTATAGGCAACTGCTAAATAGTAGTTTTGATCTTTGAACTTGCTATCACCCAGCGTTGCACTCAGAGCGTATAAGCTTTCGGTGGTTTTTGCAGTAGTGTCATTATCATCGAACAGGTAAGTGGCGTTTAAGGTCACTAAATCAGCGATTTTTGGTGAGTAGTACCATACACCATCTGCGCTACGAGTTTGTGCGCTGACTAAACGGTCGATATCGGCGTTGGTGTTACCAAATACGTCTACGTTACCTTCTGCTTGTTTGAATACAGTGTCATTACGACCCACTAATACAGTACCTGCATTAGTTTTTAAACCTAAGAAAGTGTTACGAGCTTTGAACACATCACCTGAGCCAGAAGTGTTTTCAACTTGGAATTCCATTTGATAAACAACATCATAGCCATCAGCGATTTTCTCAGTACCTTTAACACCTAACAGTGAGAAGTTGTTTTCTAAATAGGTACCAGCATTGTTTTCATCAGCATAGTTTTTAGTATCAACACCATTGGTGCCTGATTGTAGAGTTGCACCTGTTTCAGTATTAGTTAATGCAAGCTCTAAACGACCATAGAAGCTTGGGCCTTCGGCTAGCGCACCGAATGAAGCCAGCGCTAATACTGATGCAACTGATGCAGAGATGAATGTCTTTTTCATGTTTTGTGCTCCCTCGAACCTAAGTTCTTATCCATTTTTCATGGTTTTTGTGTGGTTTAACACGTTTGTTACAGAAATAAGTAACAAAGTTGCCGCCGATTTTTACAGTTTTATGCCTTGCAGGCTGTGTCATAGATCAAGTTTTTAGCTCTCCTTGTCTGTATTCGGGGTTTTTTAGGACATTTCCCTATCACTTGACCGAAAATCGGCGTGTAAGAGATAAAACTGTATTTTTGGCATACTACTAAAGAGGTATGCGAAGTGCCGTAGCATATACAGACCGGCGGGCCTAACTGTAGCATATACTAATGTTGTCGCAAGTTTGTCATATACGCGTGAGTTGGTGTTATTGGGTACCGAGTACAATAAAAAAAACAAGTAAAGTTACTTTTTAGCAACAAAATACCTGAGAAGATGTTGTTAAATGTGTTTAAAATCAAAAGTTTAATTGTTGTTGATGATCTATTATTTAGATATTGTATTAACTCAGCTAGCATAAGCATTAGTTCAATGCGATAGCCATCATCCTAGACCATAGTATTAGGGCGTATTGACGTTTTGAGTGTGAATTTTATTCGTTATGGCAAGCTCGTGCTTGCGAAACGAGGAATGATTATTGACGAGTAAAGCCGTCAATCAACGTGGATTTAGCGCTTACACTCGCATTCGCGCAAACATGTCTGCTCTGTGCCTTAGGAAAGCCGAGTGGTTTAATTTAATATCTAGCTGCATCTTTTAGCTCATGGGTTGAGTTTGATTTCGGTTTTTGGCTTAAATCGTTTAGAATCTTCGGCGCATTTTTCATGCATTATGCTGCGTTGGTAAGTGTTTCTCCTCCTTCTCGTTGCGGCCGGGTTCGCTAGATATAAATAAGGTAAGTATTGATGACTGAAGCCTATCAAAATCGCTTTGGTGGCATAGGCCGCTTGTACGGGCAAAAAGCGCTTGCGAAATTTGCAGCATCTCATGTCGTGGTAATTGGTATTGGTGGTGTGGGCACTTGGGCGGCTGAGGCATTGGCAAGGAGTGGTATTGGTCAAATTACCTTAATTGATTTAGATGATATCTGCGTGACCAATACTAACCGTCAAATTCATGCGCTTACCTCAACTATTGGCGATTCTAAGGTTGCAGTTATGGCCAAACGGATCCGCGAGATTAATCCTGATTGCCAAGTCAATGAAGTAGAAGATTTTATTACGGTCGACAATCTGGGTGACTATTTACTAGGTTCTCAGTCAGGCTGCAATATTGATTATGTTGTTGATTGTATTGATGCGGTTAAACAAAAAGCAGCGCTTATTGCTTGGTGCAAACGTCAAAAAATCAAGATAGTGACCGTAGGTGGTGCTGGTGGGCAAGTTGATCCAACACAGATCCAACTGACTGATTTGGCTAAGACCTATCAAGATCCGTTGCTTGCAAAAGTGCGTAATATTCTCCGCCGTGAATATAACTTCTCCAAAAATGTACAACGTCGTTTTGCTGTGGATGCCGTTTTTTCTAGTGAACAGCTCGTTTACCCTCAAGCTGATGGCTCGGTTTGTAGTACTAAAGCCACCGCCGATGGTAGCATGCGGATGGATTGTGCTTCGGGGTTTGGTGCTGTGACTATGGTCACTGGTACTTTTGGATTTGTAGCGGCGAGCCGTGTCCTTTCTCGATTGGCACAATTAGCTAACGAATAATCCAATTTGTATGTTTTATTGTTCTAAATATTTTCAAATAGTGAACTCGTGGTGAGTGGTTATCTTAGGCGCATCGCATTGGTTAAGAGGAATGCGAATGTTAAATTGCGCGCCGCCAAGTGAAGAGTCTGCTTGATAGCTCATTGAACCTTTTAACAAGGTGACCGCATTAAAGGCGGCGGATAAACCTAATCCTGTGCCGCCTTTACTTCTATTGGTGGTAAAGAAAGGCTCGAACATATGTTCAGCGACTTCGGGGGGGATTGCGACGCCATTATTTTGGATGCTGATATTCACAAAACCCTGCTCAATACTGGCGGAGATTTGTATCTGATTATCTTCTCGGTCTTGAAATGCATGGGTATAAGCGTTGGACAATATATTACTGACGATTTGGTTTAATAGACTCACATTAGTTTGAATATTTAAGTTGGGATCGACTTGTAGGTCGGTTTTTGCGTTGAGTTTAGGATGCATTATCAAGCTAGACGCTAAAATCTCTTTAAGCTGCCTTTGCAGATTGATGCACTGATGCTCTTCGTGGCTGCGGTCGATAGCAATAGTCTTGAATTTTTGAATTAGGCTGCTGGCTTTGGTGATATTACGAACTATAAGCTCACAGCTTTGTTGATACTCGTCCAAAATCGCATTGATTTCGTCGAGTGTCGCGTGCTCACTATGGATAAGCTCTATGAGTTCTTCTATATGGTTTAATTGCGCGCTGGCCGCCGTTAAGCAAATACCAATGGGGGTATTAATTTCGTGCGCCACACCAGACACTAACCCTCCTAAGGCGGCCATTTTTTCCTGTTCAACTAACACCTGTTGTGCGCGCTTTAGAGCGGCTAAGGATTGCTCTAACTCTTGGGTTCGCTCTTTAACTTGTCTTGCTAGTTCTTCCTTATAACTACGTTCGAGTTTCAGTAAACGCTCTCTATCTTCTAATGCTGTTTGTAACTCGGCTTTAGAACTTTTCAGTGCTTCAAATGAGCTGCGAAGTTGCCCTTGCATGCTGTTAATCGCATCAGCAACTTGTTTAAACTCATCGATTTTCTCCTTACGTTCAAATTGAAGGGGTTCGAAGTCCGCGTCTAAGTTAATCCGTTTGCAGTATTTACTGAGTTTATCGAGATGTTTAGTGATGTTGTACCAGACTAAAAATAGAATAAATCCAGCGACTAAGAAGGTTTTTATGCCATTGGAGAGTAAAATAAGGATGGCTTTATCGTAAAGGCGGTCATAAATGGCATCCATGTCTACTTGTACTTCTAAAGTACCAACGTTGATATTGTCGGTCGGTGATTTATACACCAGAGGAAAGATTTTATTTAAAGTATGAGTTGGTTTTGGGGTTCCTCCGTTCCACGACTGGCCACTATCATCTTTGATTGAAATGTAGTTAATATCAGGTAGTTGGATGAGACCATTCAGTTGGGTGTTAATCAGTCTTTCATCTATTACCCAAATACTTGCAGCTAATACATCGAGGTTAGCTTTCTCGATATTAGAAAATACCCGATCAATCCGACTAACATCGCCCCGATAATCGCTAATGAGTTGGTAGGCTGTCGTCATTAGCGTGATTAAGGAGCTGAATAGCACAATTGACAAGGTGAGGTGCCTACCAATCGGGCTTTTTATAAATTGACTGAAGAATGTCAGCATCTTAAATAATCTTTATCTGATAGCAAGTTGGATGCTTATAAGCATAGACTCAAGCTTAAAAAATTTCGCATGTTATCCCAGTGAAAAATCCCTCAATATTGAACAAAGCAATGGCATCAAACTTGCTTGGTCTTGGCTAAGTTCAATTTTTTGTCACTGGGATAACACTATGATTAAACTCAAATTCGATTCAGTGAAGTTGTTTAACCCTAAGAAGGTAATGTTTCGGGTTATGCTGTGGCTAATGGTGAGTTGTGCGGTTTTATTGGCGATGCCGTCAAATATTCTTACTTTGCTGGCACTGGATAAGTTTGTACCCGAGCACGCACATTTTGTCGGGCTTGGACTTATTATCTCGATCGCGTATTTTTTAACTCAGTTATTGAACTTGGGATTAGATGAGTCGATTCGTCATTTAAGTGATAAGCGCATCACCGAGACCATTGAAGCAAAAGTTAATTTGCTGGATCGTGCAGAGCGAGCATTATTACGAGAATTCTTTTTGCAAGGAGCCACTATTTTGACATTGCCGCAAAACGAACCCGCGGTAAAAAGTTTGCTCAGTGCGTGTATCCTCGAATGTTTAGGTAATGAACGTCATTACGCAATCCAAGGGCCCACAGCAGACTATAAAATTTCGATGAAAGCACGTATCTACTTAAATCGGGGCGTTTTACGTTTACCAGCAGGGGAACCAAGTGAAGAAGAAATGCAACATCTGATTAAAGCGCGCCCGCAGTTTCTCAATGGCTTAGTTCAAAACCGTAAACACGCAGCTTAAGTGTAGCGTTGGCTCTAACGCGAAATTACAGGCATAAAAAATGGGGGTTAATGGAACCCCCATAACAACGTGCAATTTTTACAAGCTACAATGAACAGAATAACAATTTGGAAGCAAAAACTACGATTGTTGCGCTGACTTCACGATAAACATCCAAGTGATATAAGAAATTATCCCTATAGTGCTAAAGATAACGATCATTGAAAGTAAACCAATTGGGTTACCGAACATTAAATCTAACCAAAATGCCATGATTGAAATCCTCTTTCTTGTGAAGTCATCCATACACTAGCGCTCTTACTGTCAGCAAATACTGATCCTGATCAATAAAAAATCGACGTCCTAAAACAATCTTGTAACCAAAGATTAACCCTGTGATCTACTTCAAATTTAGCGGGTGATGAAATTTTATCAAACTCAATCTTTTGGGCTTTGTTTCTTACTTCATTCGGGACTAGTCTTAAGAGTAGTAACTATTAAGTGATACCAAGAACAAGGTATTTGCTAATCCGTTTTAGCATTGATTGAAGTTAGACTGCATTTTTGAAGGAGCCAAAAATGGCTAGCACCACTGTTAAAAAGGGCACTATGGGATATGGTATTATTTTCGCTCCTATGGTCTTACTTTTATATCCCCTTTATTGTTTGCTTAGTAGCGCGCATTGGGTTGCAACCTTATGTTTAATCGCACTTGCCCTTATTCTATTTTTTAACATTAACAAACTTATCCGTAATCTGAGGCACCTCGAGCGTGCGGCTCATCACTTGGGTGACGGTGATTTGAGTTACCAGCTTGATGAGAAAGATGCGGGAGTGTTTCACACTGTCGTTCACAGCATCAATCGCATGGGCGAAGATGTGAGTCGTACTATTCTATCTCTAGTTGATACCAGCGAATGGATGAAGAAGGTCGCCACCGACATAAAGACGATTAGTGAGCAGGCAAAACAAGGCGTTTTGGAGCAAGAACGTCAAACCGAGCTTGCGGCAACGGCGATGACCCAGATGGTTTCAACCGTACAAGAAGTGTCACACAATGCGGCTAATACCGCGCAAGCCGCTGATATTGCGCAGACTTCAGCTAAACATGGTGATGAAGTCATGGGCGCTATTGTCAATAAAATCAGCGATATGACTTCGCAAATTCACCAAACAAAAGCAGTGATTGAACACCTTGCCGCCGATACGAATAGCATTAGCAGCATTATTGAGACTATCTCGCAAGTGGCCGAACAAACCAACTTATTGGCTCTTAATGCGGCGATTGAGAGTGCCCGAGCGGGTGAGCATGGCCGTGGATTTGCGGTTGTTGCCGATGAAGTCCGTAATTTGGCAAAACGTACCTCAGAGGCGACCGCCGAAATTCAACAGCAGATAACCGCATTACAAAAGGGCGCTCAACAAGGGGTTGAAGTGATGTTAAAAAACGTCACTATCGCCGATGAAACCGCCTTGATGGTAGAGAAAGCGCATCAATCTTTGGGTGAAATTGTCACTCACGTTGAAAGCATTACGGATATGTCTCATCAAATTGCCACTGCATCGGAAGAGCAGCATGCAGTTGCAGAGGAAATTAACAAAAATATCAACGCGATGACTGAATTAGCGTTGAAAAATGCACATCATACTAATCTAACCAATCTATCTAGTCTTAAGGTTTATAATATGTCTCAGGAGATTGGTTCACTGCTACATCGTTTCCATGTGGATAAGCAGCTATTTACCTCTAATCAAGCCCAAAGCCAACTATTTGTAAAATGGGGGCCAGAACTTGATATCGGTATGCCGGAGATTAACCGCCAGCATCAACGCTTAGTCTCTCTTGTTAACGAATTGCACCGTACCTTAAGCGAAGCCTATGGCCTCGAAGCGATTAAACGGATTGTTCAAGGACTTGTGGATTACACCGCGAATCATTTTTCCTATGAAGAAGAGTTGTTTGCTCGTTTTGGATACCCACAAACTATTGCCCATAAGGAGAAACATGCGCAGCTTGTTGGTCAAGTGCTTGATTTTCAAAAGCGGGTTGGTAGAGGTGAAGATGTGGCTGACGAGTTAATGGCATTCTTAAAATCTTGGTTGGTTAACCATATTCAAAAAAGTGACAAGGAATATACGCAGTTTTTACTTTCCCATGGCGCTGAGTAGATTAAGATGCTGTTTTAAGAGTCATCGAGCAATATGCAAGGTAAAATTAATAGACGCCGGATTTTTGAGCGGTTAAAACTAATTTGCCAACAAGGTCTTTAAAAGGGCTTGCCATTGTCTTTGGCAAAGGTATAATTCCCAGCACTAAAGCCAGCTAGTTGTTTTTATTAGCTCTAAGTATTGATAATGCCAGAGTGGTGAAATCGGTAGACACAGCGGATTCAAAATTCACTGTGTTACAATATCAAATTCACTAAGCTGTTGATTAAAAATGTTAATTGAAAATGATTAACACGCAAAGACGATGCAAAGATTTGCAAAGTTTTTGAAGCTCCAAAGTTGTGCCAGAGTGGTGAAATCGGTAGACACAGTGGATTCAAAATCCACCGCCCTTAAAAGCGTGACGGTTCGAGTCCGTCCTCTGGTACCATACAAATAGCCGACATTAAGTCGGTTTTTTTGTATCTAAAATTCAGCATTGTTAGATACTTACCGCTTTATGTCCAGCTTTTTGTTGGTACACACATGCCCTTCAAGATCCACCACTCCGCACATACCGATTAGGTTAGATCTTTAATCGTCGTAGTTTTCCCATTTTCCATTACCGACTTGATCCCGTTGTCCCTTGCTGCGGTACTCGAATACATTTGGCTAGTGCCAATGATCTGATGGTTCGCGGCTTTTAGGTTGAAGTACGGCTTATCGTTTTTCGCCACTTCTTTGGCATATCGGGCTTCGATAGGGGAGTTGGTTTGAACGGATTCGATACCATTCATGGCACCACTCTTACCCGTGTAGAGTTCGCTGGTGAGGATGACTTCTCCGTTACCAGCCTTAAGCACAAACTTAAATTGATCGTTACTGCTTTTGCTTAATTCATACCATCCTGACATGGGGTTGCTCCTTCTTCTTTAAGGTATTGCATAGCGCAAGCAAGGAAACCATTTCCTGCTCGTGCCTCAGTCTAGTCGACTTTATCTGGTTTGATATGTGCCGATGCCACATTTTGAGTGTTTTGAGGGTTAGTCTGTCGAAATACTGACATTAAAAGCATCCATTTCCTGCCAGTAACACAAGAAGTTTTGCTCCCAAATGGGGTAAAGCTCTGCTGCCGCTTCAATGACTAATAGTCCGCTAATGGACTGAAACACGCCGCAGCTAAAATCAAAGTCCAACTCCTTCACTAATTCCCATTGCCCCGCATAGCCGACATAGCAAAAGTCGGTGATGTAACATAACTGCCATTGGTCTGCACCTTTCTCTAGCCTGATTTCCACAGGATGAAAGCCGCCCGTTTGTGGACTGTAATCGGGGTCGCGAAAGTTAATTGTGACAGCGTTGCTATCAATATTTTTCACGAGTTCTGCCAGTGCTTTGGCAAAGACAGGTGACACGGGTAATGGTAGGTCGGTATTCATGGTTTTCATTATTTAACCCTCAAAAGTGGCAAAACAAAGGGGGCATCGTGTCCCCCTGTTGTTGGTATGGAATGTGGGTGATGTGAGTTGTCACTTACTGGCTTTCGTGCTGGCTTTATCGGTGGTGGGCTTATCGGTGCTGGCCTTCTTACCTATCTTGGGTGCGGGGGCGAGTAACTGCTCGTCTAACTCGCCTTTCTCCACGGCATCAATGACCACCTTAATCACTGCTGGCAAGTTGGCCTTTGCACCCACATCAATAGCGGGGCAGCCTTTTTCCAGTTCGATGGGTTTGTTACTAATCCGCACTTCAAAGTAGTAGTGCTCGTTGCTGTCATAGAACCAAGGTCGGACGATGTAACGGCGGCGAATTTTCTTACGCTCACCAGTCTCTGGGTCTTTAACCGAGCGCTCTTTGTAGGCTTCAAATTCACGGCCTTCAATCATGCATTCGGCTAACGACAATTGCTGGTCTAGCTTATCGAGTAGCTTCATTCGTTTGCCGAGCACAGGTGGCTTAGGGGCAATTTCAGGGCGAGCGATTACCTTGAGAGAACTCAATACTGTGGTCATGGTGTGTTTCCTTTAGTGGGTGTTAGCGGATAAATCCGATACGGGGTTGCCCTTGTTTGCGGTTGTTCTCGGTGGTGAGTAGCGCTAGGGCGGTTGCGCGGTGGTCGCGCTTGGGTTCAAAACGTTGGCGTCTTGCTAGGATGGCAAAGTCGCCGGGCGTTAATTGGTTTAGGGTGTTTAGGGTTGAGACTTCTTCATGGGTCAGGCGCTTAATGCCAAGGACTTGCCGATACAGCGCTTGGCGTTGGTCACTCGTTAAATAGTCACATGCCAACTTGAAATCAAAGCGGCGCATGACCGCACTATCAATACTAGCAAGGGCATTGGTTGCAGCGAACACGGGCAGAGTGTTGCACTCAAGCTGTGATAGCAGTTCGTTAACGAGCTGCACTTCATGCAGCGCTTGAGCACTATCGCGTTTGCTGAGCAAGCTGTCGACTTCATCGATGAGCATCAGCTTTTGCTGTTTGTGCGCTTCTCTGAAGAGCCTTGCGATGTTCTGCTCGCTGTCCCCGACATACTTACTGAGTACGTCAGAGCATTTGATGTGCATCAGCTCAAAGCCGTGGGTGTCAGCTAAGTGATGTACCCATGCTGTCTTGCCTGTACCAGGGGGACCACTTAGCATCACCCTAATCGGCATGGCCTGCTTAACGGCATGGTTAATCGAGGCCAGTGTTTCTACGGTAGTCATACTTGCCGCATCATCACCGCCTTTGAAGTTGACCATGTTGCTATCGAACGCCAGTTCCCCTTGATACTTTGGCGGCGGCGCTTCTTCACCACAGGCTTCTAAGGTGGCATCAATCACTTCATCAATAAGGACTTCTGCCTTGGCACCTTTGAGCTTGAGTGTCATCGCCACATGGGCTGCATTACCAACCATTGCGGGGGTGACATTAGGCTTTTCTGCCAGTAGCAGGTGATAGTCCTGTGACACTTTAAGCGGTGTTAGTAAGTGCTCATTGATGGCATAGGCAAAGGGTTCATCGGGTACAGGGACTTCCATCACCAACTTAAAACGGCGAATAAAGCTGGGTTCTAACAAGCCAACATGGTTGGTGATCCAAATGGCAGGGACAGGGTTTTGCTCTAACGCCTGCATCAACTGTTCTTTGGAATACTGTTCATCGGCTTGCACGAACAACGCTTCACACTCATCGACCAGTAACAAGCTGTCATTGCTGTGAGCCAGTAGACCTTGTAACAAGTTCAGGTGAGCAAGGCGTATGCTGGTTGCCTTTGCGATATTGTCATTTCGGTATTGGCTCTCGATTAACTGCTGACTTTGGACTTCCAGTAGATTGCGCTTAATCGTCTTTGCCAATGTCCGAGCCAGCTCAGTTTTACCTGTACCCGCTTTACCATAGAGCAGGATATTGACGCCTACCGAGGGCTTTTGAGTAATGGCAGCAAGGTAGTTAGCCAGTAAGTCAGTGTTCACATGCCCAAATTGCGACAGACTAAATTGTGCCTCGGGGCTTTTACTTAGCATAGGGGCTAAGAAGTCGACCGCGCTCGTTAACTTCTGCGACACTAAAATGGATACCAGTACGCTTGGGAACAGCAATCGGTAAGGTGCATCCAAGGTCGCCTCTGCAATCAGTTGATAGCGCTCGAACACCGCTAACTGCGACAGGATGACCTCTAAATCAAGGGTTGTCTTAGCCTGTAGCATTCGTTCAAGTACATCAAAGTCATCATCAATCAGGAATTCGGTTAACTCCCTGAGTCCGGCATTGGCATTGATGACAATCAAGAATTCTACTACAGGTTGCATCTGCGGCATTAAGCCAAACAACTGACCAAGAAACTGCGCATTATGCTTAACCGTTGCCGTGTTGAGCGGTGCGCGGTCTTTGCTTGGTAGTTTGAGTGATGCATCTTCTAGGCTCAGGCGAAGAAACGGCTCCATCTGCTCGCCTGTGATTGCGCCCAGTATTGAGGATGGCACTTCCTTATCGACGGTAATGAGGGCAAAAATCAATGCTTCACTAAACTGTGAGGCGAGGTAGTGGCAATGATTGGCGCGCCATTTACGGGGGGATTTTGCACGCTTTAGCATTTTGTTTTCCCGCCCCGTTCATTCGGTGCTGACACATAGTTCAGGGTGGCAGCGGCTTCACGCATAAAGGCATCACCGCGCTTGTCATAAATGGTGGTGGTGCTGATATCCGCATGGCCTGCCATTTGGCGCACGGTGTTGATATCAACGTTTTGCTCTAGTAGCCGAGTAATAAAGGTGCGGCGCAAATCATGGGGGGATGCACCCATTACGCCGATATCCCCTAGCTTGTCTTTGACCAACCGATAGAGCGCATCCCGACTCACGGGGCGGTAATGGACCATAATGCCAGTCGTGCGGCAGTGGCAAATGAGTGGTCCTGAGTGCATCTTGCGCACGTTGAGCCAAGCGATGACATGCTGTTCAACCCAATCGGGTAAGAACAGAATGCGGCTCTTGTTGCCTTTACCTGCAACCACCTTAATCGTTGACGTTACACTGTCATAATCGGCAAGTGTCAGTGCCGCGAGTTCACTACGACGTAACCCAGTTCCGAGGAACAGCGCAAAGATAGCTAATGTACGAAGTCCATACGTGTCTTGGCGTTTGGAAAGTAAGGCGAGTAGCTTAGTGACTTGCTCAGCACTCAGGGGATTACCCTGATGGGCACCGTGTTTCATGTTAGCGATGCTATTGATATGCGCGACTTGCTGCATATCGGCTTCACCCATTAAGGCCGCGACTTTGACAATACTCTTAATCGCAGTCATCGCACGGTTAATCGAGCGCGCCGACCACTGCTCGTGGATTAGCAATGCGCGTATCTGCATCGCTTGTTGATAGTTAATGCTGCTGAGTTGCTTGCCTATCGCTTCGTCAGGCCAGTCCATTAGCTGTGCAATGCTGCGCATCTGCGAAGCAATCGAGCGCTGACTGTTGGGCGCAAGACGGCTCAAATAGAGCGCATAAGCAGTCGCTGTAGTCATAGATAACTCCAGTAAGAATAGATTGATATGTTGCTAGGGGATTGAAACAGAAGGGAATAGTGATACCACACTGTAAGAGTATGGTATCACAAGAGCGGCTATTTTTCAGCCGCTGTTTTTGACACGGTTAGCTTGGCTAAGCTTTGGGCGATATGATGCACTTTCGTAACTTACGCAGCACTTTCTCTTGCATCGATTTAAATTGTTTACGATTAATAAACATTGCATGGCGTTGAAGCATTTCACTTCGTGCCATAAAGGCGGTTTCATCGTACTCATTTTTCAAATAAACCATTAGACCATCTCTAAGTGCTAATTTGCGTTCTGCCTCATTTAAATTGCTGAGTATGTCAGGGTTATAGATTTCGACAGATTTAAACAAGTGACTCATTTTATGTAGGTCTTGCAGCAACAAAGTGCTTCCAGACTGCTGGGGGCGGTAGACGTTTTCATATCGTGAGATGGATAAGGGGTTACCGTCTTCATTAATGAGCATCGATAGCCTATTCTTGGCCTGTTTATGCGACTTCTCTAACAACTTTTCTGACTTACTATAAACAACGATGTGGCTATCACCTTGCTTGCAGATGTACATCGTTTGAACAAAGCGCATTTCCTTATGCTCATGCTGACTGTGGTTACTAAAATGTTTAACCTTTGGCTTATCTACAATCACTAAGGGAGTTGAAATACAAAACAAATCTATGGCGACATCACAACGAGTGACCTTAGCGTTTTGCATCTTGGCCTTATAGTCCTTAATGCACTTAGAGTGCTTAAGTTGATAGAAAAACTCACTAATCTGTTTAGGCGTAAACCTCGCCGGAATAAGCTCAAATCTTAGCTTATTGTGCTTGGTGGCACGACTTTTAGCGTTATCACCAAAGAAAATGCGTATCTGTGCAGTCTTATCAGTCTTTAATGAGAATGTCAGTAAATCACTATAGAATTGGCCATTCTGGCGCTTAGTTTTTTTCTTAGAGCACTTGAATTGAGTGCTTTCATAGATAGACGGAAATTGACGGTATAGCTCATTCATCTCATCTTCAGCCACATCCACAGTAATATGCAGTTTATCGATGATGGGATAACACGCCCATGCCTGCGGATTGGCTAATTGAGATGCAAGCAAAATACTCTGAAGGTGCAGGCCTTTCGCGCTATCAGAGACATAACCTACAGTGGCATGTTGCAATGCGTATTTCAGCGCTTTTGTGTCCATCACGTTTAGCGCTGTATGCTCGGCTAGACGTAGGTGCATAGACTTAGAGACAAACGCGTTATGGCTAACACGATACTCAGGGATGGCTTCTAGATAGTTATCTGGTGTAATGTGAATATCATTGTTAGTGTGGTCTAAGTACTTAGAACTATTAGACATAGTACTATTAATGATTGATTTAGATGATTTGTGTTTCATTAGAATTCTCTCTGTAAACTGTTAAATAGAGGGGAGGGATGCCTCCCCATCACAAACCGAATTAATCAACGATATTGACAATTACCTGCCATTTTTCAGAGGGACGTCCGGTCTTCTTGTTGGTATTTACAGATTTAATAACCCCTTCATTGACCAGCACTTCCAGTGCCTTTTTGGCTTTGTCGTTGTCATTTTTGATCCCAGCCCAATTGCGTTGAGTGATATCACGAGTCGTGAAGCACTTATTTTCATCCACTAGTTGATTGATGTGTTGAAGGATTTTCAGTGCGTTTGTCATCATTGGAGATTCAACGTTCCAAAGTTTTTTCTGGTGACTGAAGTAATGCATTGCCAACTTCCAAGCCATGTCTAGATCTTGCCCAATAAGTGTCTTGAGTGTGAAAAGGGAGTTAGGATCTGCTTCATATTGACGAAGTACAGCTATGATAAGTGCCAGACTTAATATCATGTCGGGGTACTTTGATAGCTTGTTCTTGATGCTGGTTGGAATTGCGTTTGATTGCTGTGCTTTGATGATTTTTTCTTTATATGTCTTGAAGTTACTTTTGGCATCATCATCCAGTGTGACGTTGACAAAATCGGTACTGCCACTTGTGTGAAGATAGAAATCAGAAAGTAGTTTTTCAAATGTTTCAAGACAGTTGTCAGTATCCGAATCTAAACTCAAGTTAGCTTTTCTAGGGCCAACCACTTCCTGCTCGCTCGGAAATGCAATGAGTTGAATGCGGTCAAGATAACCATCATCAGGCCATTTCCCTGACTCAATGTTGTTGATCGATTTTGCAATGGTCGAAGGTTGTGTCGTTCCAAGTAGGCTAATGATTGGTGGATGCTTTGTGCGTGTATTGTTAAATGCAGTGACATTCGTGTATTGGTTCTTACCGTCCATTCCTTCTATCACAAAACGTCGCAATTCCGCATGTTTGCTAGAGTACATATCTGTCAGCAATGGTGTCATTTCATCTCTGTAGATCAAAATTGGCTCGGTTTGGCTTTCCGCAAGCCCAATACATCCTTTCATCGTTACTGTTTGTAAACAGAAGGTTTTTTCCAATGGACGCTTTGGGAGAGGGAGAAGACTATTGACCAATGCATCAATCTGCTGCCTTAGATGTTCGATTTGAAGAACGTCTATATCCTCTGATTGGCTATTTAGGTTGACAAGTTGCGCATTCAACTTTTGGACTGTATTTTCAACAGCTTTATTGTGTGATTTTGCCTTCAATTGTTCTATTTTGAACTGTTCACAATCAAGTTCATACTTTTCGTTAGCATGTTGCTGTACAAGGTTAAGGATACTGACAATTGCAGATACCGGCGCAGACTTTCGATTACCAGGATTGGCTATCACAATGCCAGACAAGTTAGGTGTTATGACGTGAAGTTCATTATCTACGTCAGGTTGAATTTTAAAGCGATTAGCAATAGCTGCACTCAAAACTACTAAAAGAGGCACGACCGAAAACTCAATACGCGATTCGGTTTTAGCTGCTATTGATTGAGCAATTGCTTGTCCAAGCTTTGGCAACACAAGGTGTGTCTTTAACGGTTTTGTTTGAGAGAGAACACGTTTTTTGAAATCAGTTAGAAAGAATAGCTTTGGTTTCTCCACTGTCGTCTGTTTAGTGGCCTTAGTCTTTTCTGCTTTTTTCTTAGCTTCCAATTTGGTTAATGGATTACCAGACTTATGAACTTTGGATTTTACGTTTTCGGGTTTGCGTTTAATTTTGGAGATTGACATAGAAAACCTCTTTAACTTGTTTATGGAAATCTGCTTTGTGAAGTCCCATAGCAGATATGCCTAGTTTATAGAGGTGTATTTGGCGCAATCGGTGTTGTGGTTTTTAGGGGGGCTAACGAAATGCGGTTATGTTGCCAGAGCGAGCCCCATCTGAGGGAAATATCAGTAATTCTTTAAAAAATACCATTAGAATTTTATGTAAATCATTGTAACTAATTGTAACTAATTGCAATTAATTTCGGAAAGATGTTATTTTTAATAATTATGTATTTGTATACGGATAGATGTCAATGACACAAGACAGAGCTGAGTGGATTGGGGATTATGAAGAACATGAAGACTACGGTTTTTACCGTGTTAAAGGCGTTGATGTAGATGTGCTAGGTTCGAATGACAAGCGCCGTCGCCTACTTACTCCTAAGCTTTTGAATGGCTTCGTATCATATATTTCGAGAAAAAAAGTAGTTAAAAAGCAAGTTAAATCAGTGGAATTGTTTATTGAAATTCACTCAAAATTCAAGAAAGAGTTCGGTCAAAGAAAAAGGAGAGATGAATACATTTATTTGTGGATGTGTCTATATGAGCAATTGGAATCAATTAAATCAATATTTAAGGACTATTTGAATTGTGAACGCTCTAATGCTAGTTACGAAAGAACGAGAAAAGAGCGAAAGTTAAAGAAGAAAAATCTAAAGAGAGATTGTTTAAATGGCGAACCTCTAAAGCTGGAAAAACTAAAAGAAAGGTATTCCATCGGTGCTTATACAATTGAAGTTGATTTTGAGAGCAAACAGTCAATACTGCTACCTAATAGTGTGAATCGTTTACCTATAGATTTTGATACCATTTTGGAGTTAAATCTGTACGTCAAGGTTGCTAGAAGTAAAGAAGCTGAGTTTTCCACATTTAGAAAGAAAATTGAATCAGCGGTTGTTGGCATATCTTCTTTAAACAATGGAAGATTTTCATCTAAAAAACATGTGCAGTTTTGGCAAGAGTTTACTGGTGGGTTAAGCAAATGTACTAAGCACATTACAAAGTTTAGAGATTGGAGAAGAAAGCAAAAGGCCGCTGATTTGGTGGTACGTCGCTTGATTGACTATGTTCTTCCTTGGAAGAGTTAGTTCTAGAGACTATACTTTTAGTTCTCATAAGGGGAAATCCTTCTAGAGATCAGTGGCATTCATGCAAAAGCCCTACTTGCGCTAAGCCAAATCTATACTATCGTCATGTTGATAAATGGTATTTTGATTCTGCGCTAAGGATGGCTAGTCTATGGTTTTCAGACCTATACGTGTTCTTGTCGCGACAGCTGCGTTAACCACTTTCGGTTATGCTGCCATGTTTTTATACTCCCTAACTCAGCCTCAATGTATTGATGACTTGTCGGAGGTTTCCGATGTTGCGTTGCTCAGAGCTAAGCAGGGCGACACTTCACCAATGCACATCAGTGCTACATTCGATAAAGAAAAGAACCAATGGTGTTATGTCGAGGTCGTTCAATAGATCTTGCTAGCTGCTATTCTGCGACTATAATTACTGTATATATTAACAGTGGTTCATTGCTATGCGTGTTATCCCTATTCCTGCCCGTGCTGGCATTACAGGTTTTGAGTCGCCTGCGGCTGAATACACTCAGCTAGGTCTAAGTTTGGATGAGCTATTGGTCGACCACCCTAGCTCAACTTTTATGGCTTATGCCCTAGGGGACTCGATGCAAGATGTCGGCATCTTTGATGGTGATATTCTCATTGTTGACCGCCACGAGACGGTGCGAAATGGCGATGTCATTGTAGCCAATTTAAATAGGGAGTTTGTCTGTAAAATCATTGATATCCCCCGCCGTTTACTGCTTTCCTCTAATCAGCAACACCTGCCTGTCATTATTCATGAATACGACGAGTTTAGTATTGAAGGCGTAATCACTCGTTCTATTCGTTGCCACCGTAAAAGTCCTGTATTGAGTAAAAAATTGGGTAAAAAGTAGATGTTTGCGCTAGTCGATGCCAATAGCTTTTACTGTAGTGCGGAACAAGTATTCCGACCTGATTGGCGTGGTAAGCCTGTTGTTGTGCTCAGTAACAATGATGGGATGATTGTTGCCGCCAATAGGCAGGCAAAAGAGGCGGGTATTCAGAAGTTTGTACCTTACTTTCAAGTCAAAGCACAGTGTGCGGAGCGTGGTGTGATTGCGTGTTCATCTAATTATGAACTGTATGCTGACTTGTCTAGCAAGATGATGGATATCATTGGCCGCTTTGCGCCTGAGCAGCATGTCTATAGCATCGATGAAACGTTCTTGTCGTTTAAGAACTGCTATCCAGCGATAAAATGTCTTCATACTCAGGGTCAATTGATAAGGCGGGCAGTTTGGAAAGAAGCTCGCTTACCTGTTTGCGTGGGGATAGCGGAAACTCTGACCTTAGCAAAACTGGCTAATCATGCTGCTAAGAAGATTGAGGGTTATAAAGGGGTTTGTGTTATCGACAATGACCAAGACCGAACCGCTATTCTAAAGCAGCTAGCAATACGTGATGTTTGGGGAATTGGGCGCAGGCTTAGTGCAAAGCTTGAACTGATGAATATCCGTACTGCATTTGACCTAGCGAACATGCCAGCAGGATTAGCCCGTAAACAGTTCAGCATTGAAGTCGAGCGCACAGTACGAGAGCTTAACGGCCAAGTATGCAAGGTGTGGGATGAAGCGAGGGCTGATAAGAAGCAGATATTCTCGACAAGAAGCATGGGTGAGCGTATCACTGATTTTGAATCGTTACTGCAAGCGCTGAGCAAGCATGTGGGGATTGCAGCAGCTAAATCACGCAAGCAAGGCTCGGTTTGCAAGACGATGCTGCTATTTGCGAGTAACTCACCCCATGATGAGCGCCCTGTTAGCTATAAAACCGTGGTGCACTTTCCTTGTCCGACGAACTGTACGATAGAGTTGACGAAAGCAGTGTGTGAAGCCGCCCCCAAGCTATTTCGTGAAGGTGTACGCTATTACAAGATAGGCGTAGGTTTGATTGATTTAGCGAGCGAGAAACACAGCCAATTAGACTTGTTCAATCCACCGACAGCAAAGCCAGCACTGATGCTTACACTCGATCACATTAACCAACGCTATGGCAGTGATACTCTGTTTATCGCAGCTCAAGGCATAGAGCAAAAATGGGCAATGCGGAGGGATTTGTTAACGCCCCAATACACTACTAAATGGCGAAGTATGCCGATCGTTAAGTGCTAACGAAGTTATGCCCCAAAACGAGTTGACTCGTTGTCTGTGGCGCAGTCAAACGCAGACTTTCTCGCCTAGAAATTCTCATCCAATTCACTCAAATTTTGCAATTCTTTGAAATGCCTAAAAGCTGGACAGGCATACAGTCATATTGAAATTATGACGATTTTTATCCCAACTTCGTGCGCGTATTCACATTCCAATATAAATAAATATGATTAAAATCATGCAATTATAAAACCTATAGGTTAGATAATAGGTTTGGGAAACGCGCATGCGCATTTTTCCAGATGGTATATTTAACAGAATGCTGATAAGTTCTTTGCATACAGATAGTTAACTGTGCACGTTTTCACTGGTCCAACGAGGTAAACGCGCATGCGCACTAATAAAATGTTATATCAATAAGTGAGTTGAGAGTTATATGGCGAGAAAGAAAATATCTGATGCGATACTAACGGAATTATTTACCTTGAGTGCTCGTAGGTGTGCATTGTGTTTCTGTCTCGAAGCTGATTTTAAAGAGAAAAGCGGACAGGTTGCTCATTTAGATCAAGATAATTCAAATGACAGTTTAAATAATCTGGTATGGTTATGCCTTGAGCATCACGACAAATATGACTCTAAAACCAGCCAAACGAAAAACTATACAAAAAATGAACTTATAAGCTATCGAGCTAGGCTGTACGAAAAGGTCAAAAATTTTAACGCCAGGAATTCTGTCCCGTCAGAAAATAGCGATCATCAAGTGATCGAAAGGGCTTTAAGCTCTCTGTTTGAATATATTCCATATTCGCGATTACTAATATTTCTCGACGGATTTCCTGAATTTTTTACACTAGATTTGATTGGCTCTCTGGAAACATGGGATCTATTTAAAAAATCAAATCCGCATATCTATCCATTTTCAGATTCTTCTCTAAATGAAAAATTGGATAAGTTCTTCCATTCCCAAGGGCGTTTAGAATGGCTTTCAGGTGCTAGTTATGAAAAAATTAATCTCTTCGTTTCTAGGCTAGACCTCCGTGGGACAAATCATAATCTTGCATTGAACCCTGAGCTTCCTATCGATGTTAGTAATAAGGTGATAGCTGAAGCTAACATAATCAAAAACGAATATGAAATATGCTACAAGGATCTTACTTCTTATATAAGAAGTAAGTATAAAAATGTATCTTTAAATTCTTGGAAGAAAAATTGATATAACAAGGTTTTCCAAGTGACGCCTACGGCGCACTTGAAAACAGCGTTAAGCGATAAATGCTCCGACTATTGGAAATAATATGAAGATAAAGTCGATAGATATTGAAGGAATTGGTGGTATAAAAGGTCTACATATAGATTTTGATGACCATATGAATTTTATCTGTGGCCCAAATGGAATTGGAAAAACTACAGTACTTGAATGTGTAGCGCATTCGTTTTCCGCCAACTCAACAAATATTCTAAAGAGAAATGTTTCGACCGAACACGGTAACTTTAGAGCGACTGTTGAGATAGATAACTGCATTCTGAATTCAAACGTCACCATTGGAGATTTTGATCCAGACAAACCTTCAAGTATTAGTGGCCTGCATCGTTATGCAGGAAAATTACTTTCGCTAAAAGTTACTAGAACATTTCAATACCAGCAGCTGCATGCGGTTTCAAAAGATGCTGATAAAAGTACCAGTACATCATTTGAAGAGGCAAAATTTGGTGTCAATATTCATGAGGTTAAGAATTGGTTTGTAAATCGCTATCTTTATTCAGTGCATAAAGGTGCACTAACGGATGAACAGCTACACAATTTAGAAATAGCAAAAAAAGCTTTTTCATTACTTAATGAAGGTTTTAGCTTCAAAAAAGTTCTTGCTTCTTCCAATGAGATAATGATCGATTCGCCAAGTGGCGAAATTTATTACGAGTATTTGTCATCTGGATTTAAGTCATGCTTGTCAATCATCTTCGGCATAATTAAGGATATAGAGCTTCGCTTTAAATCCCCTTGTATTAAAGCTGATGAGTTTGATGGGATTATTCTGATTGATGAACTTGAGCTTCATTTGCACCCTGAGTGGCAATCAAAAATAGCTAGTATATTGGTCGATGTTTTCCCAAAGATTCAGTTTATTGCATCAACCCATAGCCCCCATATTATACAAAATGCAAAACCAAATGAAATTATTGCTTTAGCCCTAAATGGAGGTGATGTGTATAGAAGGCAGTTAAATGGTGGCTCTTATGGCTTTCAGGGGTGGACTGTAGAGGAAGTTCTTACAGACGTAATGGGGATGTCTGACACTCGGACTGAAACTTACTATCAATTGATGTCAAAGTTCGAAGCAGCAATCGATTCAGATAACTACAACATAGCTAAAATAGTATACCAAGAATTAGAATTATTACTTCATCCTGAAAACCACTTAAGGAAGCTATTAAAATTTCAACTGGCTTCGGTAAAAGGTGAGGCATGATTAAGTTAGATAGATTTCCAAAGCCTAGCTTCCTTACCGATCAAAAAGTTAGTGAACTTGTAGATGAATTTAAGAAAAGTGGATCTTCAGTATGGAATGTAGATCAAATAAAGATACCTTTGCTTCACTCCAGCTTTGGTAAATGCTCGTATTGTGAGTGTGATCTAACTGAAGAGAGCAAATATATGGAAGTTGAACATTACGAAGACAAAAAACATAACCCAGATAAGGTTGTGACATGGGAAAACCTACTGCCTTCATGCAAAAGGTGTAATGGCTCGAAGAGTACTCATGACGTGATTTCCGAGCCCATATTGAATCCTTACGTCCAAGATCCTAGAGACCATTTGGCTATGAGGTTTTATCGGATGCGAGGCCTAACACCGCTAGGAAGAAATAGTATTGACGTAGTCGGTCTGAACAACCAAGAACGACTTGTATTGAAAAGATTTGAAATCGGGAGTCAGATAGCTGACTTCATTGATATGGCTTGGGAGCGGTATTCCATTTACAAAAAAAACGGCAGAACTCAATCAAAAAACAGGTTGATTAACCTTGTTGAGGGTATTCTTTCGGAGTGCCAGCCAAAAGCAATCTATGCAGCTACCACATCAACTTTAGTGCTCAGTGACACAAGCTTCAATGAGCTTGTTCATGAGATGAAAAGAGATGACCTGTGGAATGATACTTTAGATACGCTTTTGGAAAACTCAAAGGATCTAGTTCTTAAATGCGTTTAACAATTCAAAGCACACGGACGCAGCGAAGCTGCGCCGGTGTTTGAGGCGTTAGCCCATAGAAATTTTTATGCGAAATGCACCTGATACACCAACGACCTAAAACGTTTTTGTCCCAAAGTGAGCTTGTGAGTCAGTCTCTCACAGACAGATTCACGCATAAAGCCCAGAGATCTCGTGTTCGTTGTGTGCTGACATGCTTCTGAACGCCTAAGCTAGTTAGAAGTCAGATATGAGTCAAAATCTGACTATTTATGCAGTTCTGTATGCATAATCGAAGTCTATCGATAAAATCGAGCAATTCGCTTCGAAAACAGCTTAAATCTGCTCGAAAACACACGGTTTCTGCATGTTAAGCTTTATTAAAATTGAAACTCTTTATTTATTCATTACAAACTGAAAATCAGCTATATTGCTGTAATACAAATTTATTGGGGAAATACAATGTCTGAATTTTTAGAGATCTTAACTCATGCTCGTCGATTAAAAGCTTCGGTTAAAGAGCTATCTGTTGCTGAACTAAAAGATGTATACGAAAAATTAGGTAAGATCATTGCTGAAAGAGAAGAAGAAGCGAATGCTGAAGCTGAAGCAAATGCTGAGCGTATCGCGAAAATTGCAGAACTTCAGAAGATGATTGAGTCCGCTGGTTTGTCACTTGATGATCTTGGTGGTGTTACTGCTAAAGTAAAAAGCACAAGAGCACCACGTCCAGCTAAATATTCAATCGTAGTTGAAGGTGAAACTGTCACTTGGACAGGGCAAGGTAGAATGCCAACTGTTTTCAAACAACAAATTGAAAATGGCCGTTCAATCGAAGACTTTTTGATCTAAATTCCCCGCCTATAGCAGAACAGACTAATGAAAGTTTCTTCTGCCTCATTCAGCGTTGCAGAACTGGTTTAAGTACGCGATAGCAGCCCGCGTAATCTACCATAAATTGCCTATGTTACAATATTTGCCAATGGTTAATTAAGAATGTCTACTGTAACCCAAGGGAAATGTTTACGGAGGATAAATCTTTCACTATCAAGTATTTCTTCGTCAACTTTGATTTCGAATTGACCTGC
Organism: Shewanella sp. MM_2022_3; assembly: GCF_022557375.1. Lineage (NCBI taxonomy): Bacteria > Pseudomonadati > Pseudomonadota > Gammaproteobacteria > Alteromonadales > Shewanellaceae > Shewanella > Shewanella sp. MM_2022_3. The sequence goes on along the minus strand of NZ_JAKZGV010000032.1, from coordinate 1,436 downwards.
TTCCTTGACGTAAAATTCATCATGCCAAGTGTTAATGTAATCGAGCAAAGCATCCATACAGACAGGCGCTTCCTGCGGACAGATAATCGATAGCGTCTTCATAACGTATCTCCATCGCAGAGTTGAGAGAACGATCCTTATGATTTAAATGTAATGCGTTTGTAAATTCAGCGCAACATAAGAAAGCTTTTGTCGGCTAAAATATCTCTTTTGGAGTAGCTGCAAATATTAGAAAATACGGCAAGCTAATCTCCTCGCTGCCCTCGACTAGCTTTTGCCCCTAAACAATTTAGGAATTTAACTCGCAAAATTTCAGTGCGACTAAATTGGCTTAGAATTTCTAATCAATATAGAGTTTAACCTTACAGACGCAACTAAATGAACTACGAGTGCTCTTCAATAGCCTTAATTACATCGCTTACGTCTTCATAAGGGATTTGAACATAAGCAGGTATTGGGAAAGTACGCATACGAATCTTACTACCAGATAAAATCTTGCGTCTAAACTTTTGAGGCCTCATGGTGCACTCTAAACCACTAGCAGGATCATAAATAATCACAGCATCTTCTTTCAAAGTAATTTCCATATTTTGCACCTTTCGACGATTTTTATCTCTAACATTATAAATGCAAAATCACAAATGTATGGTTTCAAATCACAGTTACTTGATTGTATCTTTCCAGCTGCTGCCATTAGCTGGGTAAACAACTGACATTTATGATCTTGCCAAGAGTAATTTGTGTACTAACGGGGTTGAGGCTGGCTGATTTTTGCCCCATTACGCGTTAGTAAAATGACATCTAGCTAACACAATATCAGAACATTGATCCAAATTTAGTAATGCTACAGAGTGTCTACAATTTCTGTCACGATTTAAAAACGCTAAAAACCGTTCACTATCAGACGACCTTAGTTGTGATACATATAAAGTTTCACTGTCGTGCATTACAATACAATCATCTATGATTGCGTTGAAATTGGGCGTCAAGGTAGGGGGAGGCTATGAGTTTCAGGTATAAATTGTTAAAAGTGATTCCGATTATTGTTACATGGTCTTTTTATAGCCGGTATCAAGATTTCACTTGATAGATTAGTCTATGTTTTCATAGTGCTCGCAACGTTTACTGCAATGTCAAACTCTGGCCAGTCAGATGAGAATGAAGATGAATTTATTAGTAAATACTCCAGTTGTGTTGGCAGTGTCAAAATTGACAATAAAAGCTATAGCGAGAACCAAGCGCGATCTGACTACCAAAGTGGCAAGTATTGGGATAAATAACCACTTATTTTAACTAGGTAGCTAACGTATGGGGAGCACCTACTAATCTTTTGGCAGCTTAAATATTGGTGTTTATATGGGGGCATTATTGCCAGAGAGTAATAAATTCTTTATTAATTAAAAGTATCACACTGATTATACGGTTTTAACTGAATG
>NZ_JAKZGV010000031.1:0-48925 GCF_022557375.1 Shewanella sp. MM_2022_3 | reverse complement strand
ATGTTATTTGCCTCTTTTGACTTCGCTAAAAATCAAAGATGCATTTAACATGGGTAGGTATACAGGCAAAGCCTCAAATGATGATAACCACCTACTGAAGTAGGTGGTTTTGGGCTAAAAATAAAAAAGGGAGCCATTGCTCCCTTCGCGATAGTGGCTAATCTCAGATTAGCCCTGTACTAAGGCGGCGACAAGTCCGATGGCACCACCAAACACACCGCCCCACACCACGAGCCAACCTAAATGCGTTTGGATCATCTCCTGAACTATCTGCTTAACCATTTGCGGGGTTAATTCATTTAAGCGTTGCTCAACGATATTAGCAATCTTCTGTTGTAAATCGGCCATCACATTTGGTTGTTCAAGCTCTTGCTTCAATAGGCTGCGGAATTGTTCACTCTCGGCCATATCGACCAATGAAGCTTTCATCTTCTCAATAAAGGGTTCTTTTAGCGGCATTAGCGCCTCAGTCCCCCCAAACATGGCTAACATGCCACCAAATGAAGATTGTGCCACAGTATTGACTAAGGCATCGAAAGACGGTGCTAAGTCTACTTTCTCAATCACAGGCGCTAAATCGATTTGGCTTATGCCTTCTTTTTCAGACAAAAAACGATCAATGTTTTCAGCGGTAAAAAACTGTTTCATCATCAGATGAGCAATGCCGAGTTTAAATTCTTCAAACCGCGAAGGCACCACACCAGAACCATACAAACCAGGGACTTTTTCAAACAACATATACACCGCAAGCCAGTTGGTTATCGCACCAGATAATGCAAACAACCCAACATTAAATAGAATGGGTAAGCTCAGCACGTATCCCAAGATCACACAAATGGCTGCCAACACATTGGTCACTAAACTCTTATTCAATCGTTAATCCCCCCTATTACGCAATTTCATCGATTGCAAATGGCGCTAGTTTAGCAAGCGAAGGGGAGTAAGGTCTAATGCTGTAAAACAATACTAACACCACCAATCAGCCGCAAAACAGAGCGCAAACTCAGCAAATACTCAGCGGAGCAGCAGAAGCACAACATCAAGACAAACTCGATAAACAGATTTTTGTTATTTCATTAATTAACATTAACTTAGTTTAATGATTTACAGCAGAAAATAATGTCACATTTCTGGATCTGCTTAGGAATTATTGAAAAGCATCGTCTACACTCAAAATACTAATCGCCTCGCCACAAGGCTCAATAATATAAAGGACGCGCTTATGGACTCTGCATTTAATACCGCTGGTGCCTTAGGCTGGCATGAACTCACGACCCACAACACTGAAGAGGCCATGCGCTTTTATGGTGAAGTATTTGGCTGGCAATTTAGAACGGTCAAGATGCCCCATGGTCAGTACCACTTGATTGAAAACCAAGGTGTAGGTATCGGCGGTATCACTGACAATCAGCTCCCGACGCTACCTTCACACTGGACAGGTTATGTCACGGTCGCCGATGTCGACTTGGTCGCGATTAATGCTAAAAAACTTGGTGGCGATATTCTGTTTGGTCCAGAAGATATTCCGAAAGTGGGTCGCTTTTGTTGGATAAAAGATCCACAAGGCGCCGTCATCGCCGCAATAAGTTATCTCACCACTTAAACTAAGCTATTCGTATTAAAAAGCTTAGCGGTCATAAAATGCCCACTGGAGACACAACATGTTACCCTCGTAAAGCGAGGGTTATGAGTTAACATACATTCTGACTCACATTGGTTGCCATACGGTAACACTCAGATTTAATTGACAAAACACCAAAAAAAATCATGCAGAGATAAGCATTATTCGCTAGAATAACCACATTTATTGATAGATTTCGCGACAGCGTGCGTATTGGAGCATTAATCTGACTATGCTAACTCAACTATCACGGTTAAAACTTGCGTTTTTTAGTCGCCCCCGATACCAACGAGTTCTCGTCTATTTAACCATTACCTACTTAAGTTACCTTATCGCCCTCGGATTAATACTCCCCAAGGCTATCGTCGCCTTCGCCCCAGAGAAGCTTTCACAGCTATTAGGGCGTCCGGTCAGTTTACAGGGTATGCATATCAATCCTTTTAACTACCGCGTCAATATCGACCAGCTCGCCGTTAAAGAGAAAGATAATCGGGATTTTGCCGGATTAGCACAGCTCCAATTTGAGGTGCATTTTTGGCAGTCTATATTCAATCGAGCCTTAGTGATTGATCATATTCAGTTGCAAACGCCCTTTGCTCATATCCAACGGTTTCAAACTCATGGGGCAACTCAGTTTAACTTTGACGACATCGTTACCACCCTCAACCAAGCTAAAACCGCCAGCAAACCAGACACGAGTGCTGAACAAGCACGTCCTTTGCGCATCATCTTAGGTGAGTTAACCGTCAGTGCTGCCCAGTTCAAATTTGATGACAAGATAACCAAGGCGCAAATTGATTACCCCAATATCAACTTCAAACTCAGTCAATTAGATACTGAATACCTGATGTTACCTAATCCTGCTAGCGTAGCTAAGACGTCATCAACCAAAGATGCGGTGACAAACAATGCCGTTCCAGCAACAACTACGGCGAATACTACTCCAGCAACATCGGCGACAAATGCCACTACGACTATCGTGCATAACCAATTTGTCGCCCAGTTGCAGGATGCCCACGCAGGTGAAGTGAGCCTTGCCGGACAATTTCAGCTGTTTCCCTTTAAGCTCGTCGGGGATGTACAGCTTGCCAAACTCAAACTTGCTCCGCTCTGGCAATTTGTTGCCGATCAATTCAATGTCAAACTGGGGACAGGTGAGCTCAGTATTAACGCCCATTACCAAGTAGATTTACCCGAGCAAGGTGAATTACAACTCACTGCCGAACGTGGACAAGTGATTGTTGAAAAAGTGAATTTGCTCAATGGTGACCAATCAGTTATCACCTTACCTTTGCTGGCTGTAGATGGGATCAGCGCTAATCTGGCCAAGCAGCGGGTCAATATTAAGCAAATCCACACTGAAGGCTTAAGTCTTAAGGCCAAGCTAGATGAACAAGGTATTGATTTAGTACCACTGTTGATGCCCAAATCGATGGCAGCGACCTCTGGTACACCAACACCCTCTGATGCAACTGAAGCGTCTGAAGCGATAGTCGCTAACCCCACCACTTCGCAAGCTGTGGCAAATAACAGTGCCACAGAAAACCCTAATGGATGGCTTGTCACCCTGGGAGGGCTGAATGTCAAAAACTATGATATTCAGCTTGAGGAGCACAAACTCAGCAAAACGGCGCAGCAATGGCGAATCTATCCATTAGATTTTGCGACTGAAACCATAGTGAGCGATTTAAAAGCCCCGATTGAATACCAACTCTCCTTTGGACTAAACGATAAAGGCCATTTTACCTCCAAGGGGCAAGTCGATGTCCTTGGGCAAGCCATCAGCGCTAACCTCAAAGTGGAGCAGTTGGCCTTAGCCCAATTTCAACCTTACCTTGAGCCCTATGTCAATATGCAGCTAAAAAGCGGCCTATTCAGTAGCAATGGCGAGGTTCATGCCGATGGCAAAGGCAAAGCCATTTATCAAGGTAACGTTGAGCTGGATGATTTGAATATCCTCGACAGCATCCGCAAAGCGCCATTGGTGAAATGGCAAAAAATGCATATTAATCAGCTCGATTTTGACCAGCAACAGAATCAAATCAAGATTGATCATTTAAGTTTTGAGCAACCTTATGCCAAGGTTGTTATCGCGAAGGATCGTACAACCAATATCAGCAATCTGATTATTGAACAGCAAGCCATTGCCGAGCCTAAAGTCACTGGACAAATGGCGCAAACTGGCATTCAAGCCGAAATCAGCACCAATACAGTTGCACCATCCCAAACCGCAGCTAAGAAGCCCGAGTTAAGCTTAGATATTCAAAAAATTAGCTTTAACCAAGGATCAGCATTTTTTGCCGATAATTCGCTAACACCTAACTTTGCCTCAGGCATCGAGCAGCTAGAAGGTTATATCAGTCACCTATCCTCCAAGCCGGGTACTAAGGCATCAGTCGATATTAAAGGCAAAATTGACCGCTATGCACCAGTGACATTAAAGGGGGATATTAATCCCTTGTTAGATAAACCTTATCTTGATTTAGACCTGGTTTTTAAGAGTGTTGAGCTGACGTCAGTAAACCCATACTCTGGCACCTATGCGGGCTATTACATTGATAAAGGGCAATTGTCGTTAGCACTTAACTACAAACTTGAGCAAAACCAACTCAAGGGCAGCAACCACCTAGTGATTAATCAACTCAAACTGGGGAAACGCAGTAACAGTGATTTAGCCACCAGTTTACCCGTAACGTTAGCGATTGCATTATTGCAGGATCGCCATGGCGTAATTGACCTAGGAATGGAAGTCTCTGGCGATCTAGACTCACCCAGCTTTAGTGTTGGCAGCATCATCATGACAGCCATTACCAATGTGATTACTAAAGCCGTCACAGCCCCCTTCTCTTTCCTTGCAGGTCTCATTGGCGCTGATGATACCTTAGATAAAATCCCCTTTAATCCCGGGCAATTTACCCTCACTTCCCGTGAGCAAGAAAGCCTAGATAAGCTCGCCAAAGGATTAGAGGATAGACCCATGCTACAGCTCAGTCTTGAGGGCAGTGTCGATGCAATAAACGATAGCCAAGCAATTAGCGAGCGTATGATGAAACGCAAGCTGGCTGCCTTAGCGAATATTCAACTGACGGAATTGCCGGCAGATCTCAGCCCGAGTCAGTTTCCGACTCAAGGACCTCTAGCCGATGCCCTTCTCAAACTCTATGAGCAGGAAGTTAAGGCCAATCCTGATGATGTGAAAGACAATATTATTGCTGAAACCAAAGATGCACCACTGAGTAAAGAGGAACTGACCACCCGATGGCATATCGCGCTTTATAACCTTTCGCTAAAAGCGCAAACGGTCGGTCAAGACAGGTTGGGAGATTTAGCGCAGGAGAGAGCGAAATCAGTCAAGGCCTACCTTGTTGATAGCAAGGGCATCGCACCTGAACGCATTTTCCTACTCGAAAGTCGCGTCACCCTCAATCAAGATGCTGCCCAAGTGAATATGAGCATCGAAGCTAAATAACGCGTTGTACAAGACCATAGAGAATCAAATGCCCAGTATTCACTGGGCATTTTTATTGGTTGATTAAGGTAGCGCCCCCTCGTTCTATTACTTGGCCTAAAACATCCATTAGGTTAAACTCTGCGGCTTTATGCGAGCGGAATCACATTCCGCGCGTCTATCCCCTTTCGCACAGCCAATATTGCGGCGCGCTAAAACACTTTTACTCGAGGTAGTTATGTTCATTATTCGCTGGATTTTAGGCCGGATCATTTTGTTGCTTAACTTTGTGTTCGCCCCAAAGAAACTCAAACGCCCATCAGCAGAACAACAAAAAATCGATGCGCAAACTCAAGCACTGGCGCTATATCAGTACAATGCTTGTCCTTTCTGCGTAAAAGTGCGCCGAGCCATGCGCCGTCAAGGGCTAAATATCCAAACCTTGGATGCAAAAAAATCCCCACATAAAGATGAGCTCATCGCCCAAGGTGGCAAGCAACAAGTGCCCTGTTTACGGATTGAAGACAATGGTCAAGTGCAATGGCTATATGAATCTAAGGATATCATCAGCTACTTAGAACAACGTTTTGCCTAGCACAACAATGCGCGCCCCACGGCGCGCTTTTCATTTACGCCACAAGTACTCACGGTCAGAATAATCAAACAACCATTGGGGTTGATACACCACCAACAGCGTCACCGCCATGCCGTTGAGCAACGCCTCAGGAAAGGCTAATAACGGGATTAACATCAGATAGTTATCAACTAACATGCTCCAGTCATAATCCGCCGACAACCAAAGCCAAAATGCCCAACTAAATTGATGAAAAACCGTCGATAATCCTGCATTAATAAAGGCGCCAACAAAAATAAACACAAAAAGATGCTTAGGAAATAAATGGTAACTGCGGCTGTAAAGCATAAACGCACAGAATAACGGGAGGGCTATTGCAAACAAGCCAAATGCACCAAACTCACCAGGCTGCTTTAGGACAAATATGCTGAAAAACGCACTTGGGAGGAGTAAGGCAACCGTCGCTAAGCGCCAACCAAACATCAATAGACAAGTGACTATCCCTAGAAAATGTAAATGAATTCCGACTTGAATACTGGCATTGAGGAGCCATAAGGTATTTACCGCAATCAGCGTTAACAACAACCGCCATTGCAAGCCTTTATCCTTAACAACCTGCAGTAACTCTTCCTTAGGCCAAATAGCATAAATCCAAAGTCCCAGCAGTAGCAGGCTTACCCCCTGTAATGGGCTGATATTCCAGTCTATTTCAGCAAATCGCTTGGCCCAAAAATCCAGCATCAGTAAGGCTCCGGAGTAGATGCCCATTCAACCTATCGCGACAAGTTTCAGAGCAGATTCAAGTTGTATCGGTATAGGGTGATTAACCAACTTATTCGGGCGAATAAACTTCTTTACCAGTATATCGCGAATAAAACCGATAATTGCATGATATTGAGCGACATATTAAGGTATTCTTCGCTAAGTAAATCATCTAAGAGTAATCCTTGATATGCCATTGAGATCGATAAGCCTGACATTATTGAGCTGCTTAACATTACTCGCTTGCAGCAGCGCTCCGATAGACCCCTCTGAATTTGCAGGTAAATTTAAAGACAAACTCACCACTGATATCCGCGCAGATGGCCTTAAACTCTTTACCTATCAGGCAGGTTTTGCGGAGGAATACTCACCAAGAGATGTCACCGAACGCCCCTTCCCCCACGAAGAACGTATGCGTCAAGTCGCGCAAGATCCCCGCGAGCAGCGTCGTTTATACCAACAACAAGCGGATGCACTCGATATCTGGGGCAGACAAGTTGAATTGGGACTCGAGAAAACCTTAGAAATGACAGGTTACTGCCGCGAAGGTTACTTTGAGTTGAGCCGAATAATAGAATCAGGACGGGGAGAAATACGTGGTGAATGTAAAGAAGGCGCCACTGAGGAAGATAAACAAAAGTTTGTGCGCTTTTAAGTCATGAAAAGGGCGAGATGATCGCCCTGTTCTCTACACTTATGCACGGCGGTGTCGCAAGTACACGACTTGCTCAAACCGTTAAGTGCAATAACGCTGAGTTTTATGCCTAAAAATCAAACTGCTTCATTTAACGGTAAGGCACGATTTTCCAATAACACTGGGATGCCATCGGTAATGGGATAAGCTAATTTGTCCGCTTTACAAATCAATTGCTGCGCCGCCTTATCGTACTCCAACTTTCCTTTACATACTGGACAAGCAACGATATCTAACAGTTTTTTATCAAACGCCATGGGATTTTCCTTTTTTAGCTGCAGCCACAGAGCGTAATCGGCTCAGCAACTGTTGATCAAATTGTGGCGATAGCTTGGCATCGACAGCCAAATACCACCAGTTTTCTTGTGCAAAATCGCGACATTTAACCGCATCTTTTTCAGTCATCATCAAGGGGCGAGATGCTGCAAGCTCGCATAACACGTGTTTATCGTAGGCTTGGTGGTCATCAAAACCATGGGATAACGCGAGTTGAAAACCTTGCTGCGTTAAGGTTTCAAAAAAACGCGCCGGATGACCAATACCCGCCATTGCCACCACGGGCTGCGTCGGGTCAAACACGGCCTCAGCCTTAGGATTTACCGGCAACACCGCACTTGGACTCAGCTGCATCTCATATTGATTCGCCTGCGCGGGTCCACTATTGACCACCACAAAATCCACTTGATTAAGACGCCAAGCACCTTCCCGTAGTGGGCCTGCTGGAAGCAAATGACGATTCCCTAAACCGCGCTTTCCATCAATCACCACCAACTCAATATCACGGCCGAGGGCGTAATGTTGCAAGCCATCGTCACAGATAATGACATCCACGGCAAACTGCGCCAGCAAGGTTCTTGCGGTATCAACACGTTTAGGGCCCACCACCATAGGCACACCAGTACGCGCCACAATCATAGCTGGCTCATCGCCCACATCAGTTGCAGCATCCTTTACGCTAACGACTTTTACCCCTTGGATATGCGCGCCATAACCACGGCTGATCACACCCGGATTAAACCCCTGTTGACGCAGCAGTTCAATCAAATAGATGACAGTGGGGGTTTTACCACTACCGCCAACGGTAATATTGCCCACCACGATCACGGGGACTGGCAGTGTGGTTTGTGATTTAATCCCTAAACGAAATAAACCACGGCGAATTGTGGTAATAAGCGCAAACAACGCAGAAAAAGGCAGTAAGAGCCACCGTAATGGGTGGCCTTGATACCAAATTTTATTAACTAACGCCTGCATTTAGCTACCAAACTGCATTTGGTATAACTTGGCATACATACCGCCAAGTTCGAGTAGCGATTTGTGGGTACCACGCTCAACGATGCGACCTTGATCGACCACTAAAATTTGATCAGCACTTTCAATCGTTGATAAACGGTGAGCAATCACAACCGAGGTGCGGTTTTGGCGTAAATTGTCTAATCCCTGCTGAATCGCTTTCTCAGATTCAGTATCAAGGGCCGATGTCGCTTCATCCAGAATGAGCACTGGTGCATCACGTAACATTGCCCGCGCAATCGCAATCCGTTGTCTCTGACCGCCTGACAATAGCACGCCGTTTTCACCGACTTGGGTATCTAAGCCATCGGGTAATTGCTCAATAAATTCCATTGCATGAGCTAAAGTCGCCGCCTGAATAATCTGCTCGCGGGTGACTTCGCCCGGATAGGCATAGGCGATATTATTGGCAATAGTATCGTTAAACAGTGTCACTTGCTGCGATACCAAAGCCACTTGGCTACGTAATGATTTCAATGAATAATCATAAATACTCACATCATCAAGCAGAATATCGCCAGACGCTAGTCCGGTGTAAAAACGAGTCACCAAGCTTGCAATCGTCGATTTCCCCGACCCAGAGCGCCCGACTAAGGCTAAGGTTTGCCCTTGGGACACTTCAAAGTCAATTTTATCTAAAGCGCGGCGCTCCTGGCCTTCGTAACTAAAAGAAACATTATCGAAACGTAAGTTGCCCTTAGCACGAGTAACGGTATAAGTACCAGTATCCGATTCTGGCAAAGTGTCTAACAGTTCAAATACTGTGGTGCACGCTGCAATACCACGTTGAAATTCGGCATTCACACGCGTGAGGTTTTTGATGGGTTGCAGCATGGCCATCATCGCCCCAAGAATCGTCGCAAAGGTACCCGCGGTCAAATCGGCTTTCATGCTATCTAGGCTCGCCGCATACAGCACAAAGGCCAAGGCAAAAGAGCCAATCACCATGATAAGCGGCTGGCTGATAGCCTGTGCGATCGCAAGCTTCATATTTTGATGACGGTTTCTGTCATTAATTTTGGCAAAGCGAGCCGTTTCTGTTTCTTGTCCACCAAAGGCCAGTACGTTTTTATGACCTTTGATCATCTGCTCCGTTGCGGCACTGACATCCCCCATCGCCGTTTGGATTTGTTTCGACACCTTACGGAAGCGGCGACTCACAATAGTCATCACTAATCCCATAATCGGACCAATCACTAAAATACACAGAGAAAGCTTCCAAGAGTTATAAAACATCAATCCCAGCATACCGATAACGGTCACACCGTCACGAACAATCGAAATCAAGGCACTGCCAGATGCACGGGCAATTTGCTCGGTATCGAAGGTCACTTTTGAAATTAAATTGCCCGTGTTTTCCTTATCCATGTAACTCACTGGTAAACTTAGATAATGTTGAAACACTTGCTGGCGCATATCCATAATTAACCTAGCGCTCATATAAGAAATGCCGTAGGTGGATACGAAGTTTGCAAAGCCGCGCAGGGAGAACATTAAAATAACCACGATAGGCGCCATTAATAGCACTTGGTTATCGGCATGAAAGCCTTGGTTCGTGGGGAGTGCAATACCGTTACTTATCGCTGGTGTACTGCTGGAAAACCCTTTATCGATAAAAGGGCCAATAAAAGAAATAAAAGCCGCATCGACAAGCCCATACACAATAAGGCCAGCAACTGAAAGCAAAAACATGCCCTTCATCGGTTTGAGATAGGCCAGTAATCGCTTGAATACGGTCCACATTTCGTCTTTAGGATATGCTGTCATTGGTAACACTAAATTATGGCAAAGTGCTCATTCTACTCTGGATTAATCAAGTCACCAAATCTAAACAAGCGGTTATACCAAAATGGAGCTAAATCTTGCCGATAGGTTTTTACGTCGAGTCGCCCTTGTTCAAAAGTAACGCTAATTTGTCCTTCAATCCCGGTGGTTAAGTGGTTTATCTGCAAAGCTTGGTAGCGGGCAACGACATCGGCTTTAGGAAAGCCATAACGATTATTCAACCCCGCTGGAAAAAGTACTAACTCCGGTGCCACCCTTTCAATAAATGCCAGCGTAGATGAGGTGCGGCTTCCATGGTGTGGAGCAATAAGCACCTGACTTTTAAGTATAAAGCCCGCTTGCACTCGCTCAATCAATATACTCTCTGTTTCCTTTTCAATATCACCGCTCAGTAATAGACTTTGCTGACCATCATCAATCCGCAGCACACAAGAAGCATTATTGCCACCCGCCTGGGTTTGTGGGGAAATAAAGCGTAAGGTAAGTTGTTGCCAATCAATCTGTTGTGGCAAACAAGGCTGAGCATTTAAGTGGTCAACATCAGTAATCCATTTTGCCTGAGGATACGCTTTTGCCAGTACTTGAGCGCCTCCAGCATGGTCGTTATCGCCGTGGCTGATCACAATAAAATCGATATCAGTTAATCCTCGAGTATTAAGAAAAGGGATAATCACACGGTCACTGTAGCTAAAATCATCGCCAAATGCGGCGCCCGTATCATAGATAAGTGCCCTATCATCCTTTTCAACCACCACGGCTAATCCTTGCCCGACATCAAGTAAATGTAGCGTCCACTGAGTGGTTTTCAATGCTGTAATGCGCTGAAAAACAGACAATGCCAGAGGAAGAAACAGTAACCCTATCAATAAATGCCAGTGCCAATATTGGCGCCGATGAGGAACATATCGCCACAGAATCAACGCAAAAAGTGCGCACAGGCCGCCTGCTAATAATGTCTCGGAAACCACATGCCAATGGGCGGGTAAATCGACGCTGAGTTCAAGTAACTTGCCGTAGGGAAATAGTCCTAAATCCGCCAAATTGAATAATCCCAGCCACGATTGCCCTAAAAACGTACCTAACCACCAGATGATAAAAGCCAGCATCGATAGCGGAATGACGATAAGACTAAACCAAGGCACCACCAGCATATTCATCCACAAACTATGGATACTCACACCACCAAAAAAGATGGCTTGCAGCAGTCCCAATATCAGGCTTAAGCGCCATTGTATTGACCAAAACTGTATGACTCTGACTCGCAACTTGGCTAAAAAAGTTGTTTTACTATCAACAGACTGTGTAAATTTGGCACTTTCTAAGGTATATAAAATAATCGCCAAAGCACAAAAAGAAAGCCAAAATCCAGCACTCAAACAAGCGAGAGGATCAATGAGTAACACCACAAATAAGGCAAACAGCAAACGGTCCCATGCGCTTGAGTAGCGTCTTAATAAACTCAACAGCATAACCAATAAAATCATCACTAACGCACGCTGTGTTGACACGGCAAAACCGGCTAAATAGCTATAAAATAGAGCACTCACTCCTGCTAAAATGAGCGCAATAACTATATTTCGTCGACTTGGATGCGGCGCCAAACGCGTAAGAAAAAACAAAGCGCAAGCATAGACCCAAGCGGTGATCACCGATAAATGTAATCCCGATATCGCCACCAGATGGCCCGTGCCCGTTTGCCTTAACGCCTGCCACTTAGTTTGCGAGATAAGTTGTTTATCCCCGAGGATTAACGCCAGCAGAATATCCCCCTGTGTTAACGCAGATAACTTTGGAGCAAGTCGTGTGATTAAGTGATGTCTTAACGAAAAACGCTCAGCTTGAAGCCTTGCATGCATAACGCGGCCTTTACCGACAATATGCTGACTAATCAATTGCTTTTGTTCGTTATATCCTCCTTGATTGAGAACACTGGATATACTTTTAGGCATAAAAGTGAAATCCCAAACTTGCCCAACTTGCAGTGTCGCCTCGGATTGCCAGGTTAAACGCAACTTAGCCGTTGGCCCAAAGATTAAATTTGGTTTATCGACAACAATATCGAAGCTAACCCAGTCGCTGTTTTGACTAACTAGTGATATGATTTCGCCCCTCACCTGTATAGGCTGTTGGGATAAAGGAAGATCCTGCCGAGATAACACTAAGCAAAATCCTGTTAGCCAGAACATCGCAAAGAGTGTGCCAGATAAGCTAGGTGCTTTTTTGAATAAGATGAGAGCCCCAAAGCAAAAGTAGGGTAGATAAGTAATTGGCGGCAGCGAAGGCCATAACATCGCTGACAGTAAGGTGGCACTAAAGCCAAACATGAATCCATTCATAGTGAATTAAGTTAAGACAGCAATTTCAGCCTATGCCAAAAAAATTAATAAAAAGATTTATGCCTAAGCCTGAAACCCTGCGTGAGCACAAACACCTACGCATTTTCGGTCGCTTATTACACAATCCTAATCTTTGGGCGCTTAATCGACGCTCTGCGCCGGGGGCCTTTGCCATAGGCTTGTTTGTCGCTTGGATCCCAATGCCTTTTCAGATGGTGGTCGCCGCGGCCTTTGCAATCCTTTTTAATGTCAATATTCCCGTTTCCGTCGCTTTAGTCTGGATCACCAATCCACTTACGATGCCAGTTATGTTTTATGGGGCTTATTTATTAGGTGCAAAAATTCTGGGCCACGCACCGCAGGAATTTGCCTTTGAGGCAAGCTGGCAATGGATAGAAGCCTCATTAGCCACAATTGGGCCAGCATTCCTACTAGGTTGCCTAGTATTAGGGATCGTGTTTTCTACTGTAGGATATTTAATGATCAGTAACCTCTGGAAATACTCGATCATGTTTAAGTGGCAAAAGCGTAAGACCAAATAATTGCGACTTGCAGACACAATGGCTTAACTTGTTTTATGTTAGAGAAATTAACTTTCCTAATTGAACAAGTTAAGCATTAACACCTTTTTAGTGTTTGCATCTCTGTATTTCCTTTACGTCCTCTATTGTAATTTATTCTTACCTTATCAATAGATTAAACCACGACGATAAGACTATCTTTATCCCTTCACCCGGACACTTACTTACAAGCTACTCATAAGTAGATATATACATTCATTTAATTTGCAGCTTAAAATACTTTTCGTGTTTCACTACTACGCTGTCATTATGTTGAATATTGATGAACCTGCACATTTACAACCTAAAATACCGCTTTTCCGCTTAGGTTTTAGACCTTTCTTCTTATTTGCGAGTCTATTTAGTCTATTAAGTTTAGGGATCTGGGGAGGATTTCTTTCCGGTCTGCCATTACTTCCTAACAACATCAATCCTTTATGGTGGCATGGTCATGAGATGATTTTTGGGTTTGCCTGTGCCGTCGTCGCAGGTTTTTTACTCACCGCAGTACAAAACTGGACAGGGCAACCTGGGTTGAAAGGCTTACCCCTTATAGGGCTATTTACGGTCTGGTTACTACCAAGGCTTTTATTTATATTGCCGCTAGATATTCCGTTTGTGGCGATCATGATCATCGACTTGATGTTTTTACCCTTAACCGCAATTGCATTATCAATATCTGTGGTTAAAGTACGCCAATGGCGTAACTTTGTGTTTATCCCTATTCTCAGTTTACTCACGCTTTTTAATGGATTTAGCTATTACGGTTTAATAACTAATCAATTACAGTGGGCTAATAATGGTCTTTATGCAGCAGTCATCCTTGTTGGGGTAATTGTTGCTCTGCTTGGTGGTAGAGTGATCCCATTCTTTACTGAGCGCGCCACCCAATGGCAAAGACACTCCCCCATTCCCGTACTGGAATGGTTAAGTTTTGCTAGCCTATTAGCGCTTGTTGCGAGTCTCTTTTTACCGCAGATAATATTACTGACGCGCGCTCTGGCTGGTATAGCGGGTCTGGTATTGTTACTACGTTGGTCTCGTTGGGGATGGCTGGCAAGTTGGTCTGTGCCGCTGTTATGGTCACTGCATTTAAGTTACTTATGTATTCCCATTGGTTTGATACTGATTGCTACAGGACTACCACTTTCCGTAGGAATGCATGCCATTACTGTTGGAGGACTTGGCGGCATGATCCTCGCAATGATGTCGAGGGTATCGCTAGGCCATACCGGCAGACAACTAAAACCCGCTAGGCCAATGACACTGGCTTTTGGGTTAATGTTACTGGCTACAGAGTTCCGTGTCTTAGCGGGTTTACCCAGTGCATGGTTTATTGAATTAATGCTCGCAGCCATTATTTGTTGGATGCTGGCTTTTGGGTGTTTCTGTTACTACTACGCACCAATGCTTTGTCGCGTCAGAGCCGATGGGCGGCCAGGCTAAGCAAGGTGACTTGAGAAAACTCATGGCGCGATGCCTTTAGCAGACAACCAATTACTATCTTGTGAATTGAGTCACAGAGAATCGCGTCTCTTTTCCCTACCTAAAGTATTTTTACTGTTACTATTTACAAAAATATTGAGTAGGGAGTACCCATGCCATTTTATCGTCAATATGGTGCCAAAGGCTTAAAAGCAGTTGAGCATCTCGTCTTAATCATCATAGCAATAGCGACTGTGGTTGCTATTGGTCAAGAAATTGTCCATGTATTTAATGTCGGCGCAGTCGCCCTTGCCGATCTGTTGTTATTGTTTATTTATCTCGAAGTACTGGCCATGGTTGCTAATTATGCAGAATCGGGAAAATTGCCCGTGCGCATGCCGCTGTATATTGCCATTGTTGCCCTTGCACGTTATTTGATCTTAGATATGAAGAGTATGGATGACTGGCGGATCGCCGCAATTTCGCTTTCAACCTTGATCCTTGCGGCAACGGTCATCGTGATCCGTTGGGGCCAATTAAAAATGCCCTATCCTAAAAATCAAGAATACGATAACTAATTACTACTGGGCGCCATTGCCAACCAAGCTCAATGGCGCCATTCTTTACCTGCAAAATCCTTCCAAATCCCTCGCTTTCAGATTGGTATTCTGCCAAAAAGCAATTATGCTAGTTTTACTGAGATCAATTATTTACGGGACAATTGAGTTATGGGTGAACATCCAGTTGGATTTGAAGAAAAACGCAGCTCACTTCGAGTAGATATGGAAGCTGAACGCGTGCTCTTGCATTGGACTGATAAGAATGGCGTTGAACATACGGACGAAGGCGTATGTATCGATTTAGCCCGCAGAGGCATTCTGTTTGATTATAAAAACCCATTTGAACTCGGTGAATTAGTTAACGTGACATTCAATCCAGAAACATCCCGACAAAATAGCGTAAAAGGCCAAGTTTGCCGCTGCTCTAAACGTCATGATCAAAGTTATCATGTCGCGATGCAATTGCTTTAATTTCAATCTAGCTACGCAGGGTCGATTGAGCTGTTCTACACTGAATTAGTTGAACTATTCGTACAAAGGACATTGCTATGATATTGCTGGTGGGTGGAGAGAAAGGTGGCAGTGGCAAGAGTTGCCTCGCGCAAAATCTTGCGGTTTATATAAAGCAAAAATTTGCCGCCAATGTACTAATGGTAGACTGCGATCCCCAACGTACAACATCCGATTGGATCCAAGCTCGAAACAACGACCCTAGCCTCCCAGCAATCAATTGTATTCAGCTCTACGGCAAAATACGTAACGATCTGCTCAGTCTTAATGAACGCTTCGACTACGTCATTGTTGACTGTGGCGGTCAAGATAACCTTGCTATGCGCGCCGCCATGTCGGTGGCCACTTACGTAGTTATCCCACTTAGACCCAAACGTCGCGATCTTAAAACCTTACCCCATATGGAAGATATGCTCAGCACCTGTAAGATGGTTAATCCCAAAATGGTGGCAACCATTGTGCTAACCCAATGTCCCGCTTTGCCCACCCAAGTAAAGCGTATTTTAGAGGCCAAAGAAGTAGTCCAATCCTTTGGATTACGCGTACTCAATTCGGTGACTTTTTGCCGAAATATCTACGATGACAGTGAGGAAAAAGGATCGTCCGTAATGGAAATTGAGCCAGATGGGAAAGCGGCCGACGAGATCCGCGCCATAGTGGATGAGCTGTTCACCTTACCACCAGAAAATAGTTATGAGCTTAACTGATCTTAAACGCAAGAAACCAAAACAAGTTATCAAAACGGTTTCTATTGAGGATTTTATCGAAGATGCCAATAACTATGCTTTAGGTAAAGCGAGTATTTTAGCGGTGCCTCCCGCAGAGCCAAAAGGCTTAGATAAAAAGTCAGCCAAAATTTATCGCCATGCCACCTTTACCTTAACGGAAACCAGTATTACCCAATTAGATGGGCTCGCTAAAGGAACTAAAATAGCCAAATCACGCTTATTGCGGATCTTGATTGATGAATTCTGTCAAAAAACGATTGCAGAACAGCTTGAAGTGGTAAATAAAAGTAAGCAGGATGAGCATTAATCTTCATGAGCATCAAGGTAAACCAATCCGCTGATCACCCTTTCTTTAACAGCAAGTTATGGCCTATGACCCCAAGCTATTGCGCGGCTCATAGACCAGATTAGCCATACTTAATGATGAGAATGATGACACTGCCGCCCAGCAACAAGGGCGAGCCCTTGCGCTGATTCTGCCATTTTCCCTTTACTCAACAACAAAAAAATTAACTCCTCCGCAGTAAGGTTTTCGGCACTACAAGTGTGATAACGCGCTGCTTCACCAAAAGTTTCAGTCATCAGAGCAATAAACTGAGGCTTTAAAACGGGATGAGCTTGCGCTACCATCAGCGCCATAACGTCATGACCGTGAACAGAATCGGACATAGTCTCTCCAAAAGATGCAAATAAGATTAGGCTTTATAACCGAACTGTTGAATTTTAACCCTGATCTCGCGCACATACTGCCAATGTCAATAACTGCGCTGACCGCTGTGACGATAAAGTGAGCCACTATGTCCTTGATCTTGCTACTGACCCAACAGATGTCACTTTATTTAGTGATTGTTTATTTAGTCAGTAAAACACCTCTTTTTAAACTGTTTGCAGAAACATCACCGCGCCTACCTCATAAAATATTTATTTATCTGGTTTTTTCTAGCTTTTGTATCATGGCGACCTATTTTGGTGAGCAAACTTCAGGGGCCATTGCCAATACTCGCGCCATGGGTGCCGTGCTAGGCGGTTTACTCGGCGGTCCTGTCACCGGATTTTTAGTCGGATTCACTGGCGGTTTACACCGCTACAGCATGGGTGGCTTTACCGATTTAGCCTGCGCGATTTCAACCACTCTCGAAGGACTCTCCGCGGGAATGATCAGTTTTTACCTACGCCGCGCGGGTAAGAGTGAACTTATCTACAATCCGCTCTTAGTCTGTTTGGTGACCTTTTACGCCGAAATGATGCAAATGAGCATTATTTTGCTGATTGCACGCCCGTTTGATGCCGCATGGGAATTAGTGCGGCAGATAGCTCCGCCTATGCTGTTGGTTAATTCCATTGGCGCAGCGCTGTTTATGAGCATGATCCGCGACCAAAAAACCATGTTTGACAAGCTCTCCTCTAGTTTCTCAACCAAGGCGCTTAAAATTGCCGAGCGCAGTGTTGGGCTGCTTTCTAAGGGGTTTAACGAAGAAAGCAGCGGCAAGGTCGCGCAAATTGTCATTGAAGAAACCAATGTGGGTGCTGTTGCCATTACGGACAGAGAAAAACTTTTGGCCTTTATCGGTATTGGTGCCGACCATCATATCCCTGGAACACCGATTTCCTCAAAAATCACCCTTGAGGCCATAAACCAAAACAAGGTGATGTTCGCCGATGGGGTGGAGATGCCCTATTCCTGCTCGATTTCGAGCCAGTGTAAACTCGGTTCGAGCCTTGTGATCCCACTTCGCAGCGACACCGAAGTCATTGGCACCATCAAGTTATACGAGCCAAAAAATAAACTATTTTTGAACATTAATCGCACCTTAGGGGAAGGGATTGCTCGGCTATTGTCGAACCAGATCCTCTACGGCCGTTTTGAACAGCAGCAAAACCTGCTCACCCAAGCGGAATTAAAATTACTGCAAGCTCAAGTGAATCCACACTTTTTATTCAACGCTCTCAATACCATCAGTGCGATTATTAAGCGCGATCCCGATATGTCGAAGCAACTGTTGCAGCAGTTGTCACAATTTTTGCGGATCAATTTAAAACGTACAACGGGTTTAGTGACACTCGGGGATGAGCTCGATCACATAGCGTCTTATCTCACTATTGAGAAAGCGAGATTTATTGATAAATTACAGGTCAACATTGCTATACCTGAATCACTTTACCACTGTAAAGTGCCTGCATTTACCCTACAACCCATCATTGAGAATGCGGTAAAACATGGCACCTCCCATATGATTGAGCAAGGACAAATCAAGGTCACGGGACGCATGGATGACCATATATTAGCCCTTGAGGTGACAGATAACGCTGGCCTTTATCAACCCTCAATCGATTCTGAGGGATTGGGGATGAATTTAGTTCATAAACGGATACAAAATCTGTTTGGCGAACAGTATGGCATCCAAGTTGAATGCAAACCGGATGAATACACCAAGGTGACCATCCGCTTACCCATAGAACAGACGGAAACTAGCACGTGATCACTTGTTTGATTGTCGATGATGAATTGTTTGCTCGCGAGGAGCTTGCGGATTTGCTCGGCCAAGAAGCCGACATTGAAATTATTGGCCAATGCAGCAACGCCATAGAAGCATTGCAAACCATTGCCAAAGAAAAGCCTCAATTAGTTTTTCTCGACATCCAAATGCCACGTATTTCAGGCATGGAACTGATTGCTATGCTCGATCCCGACACCTTACCTAAAATCGTGTTTGTCACTGCATTTGATGAATTTGCCGTCAAAGCCTTTGATAATCATGCCTTTGATTATTTACTTAAGCCAATAGATGCCGATCGACTCAGCCAAACCCTAAAACGTGTTCGTAAGGACCTCACTCCGCAAGCCGTTAATCTGATCGCGCCTCGATGCCTCGAGCACCTACCCTGTTACAGCGGTAGTAAATTAAAAGTGATCCCCATTCAAGATGTTGAGTATGTTTTTAGTGATTTAAGCGGTATTCATGTCGCCTGTATCAAGGGCAAAGTCCATACCCAACTTACCCTTAAAGTGCTGGAAGAAAAAACACCGCTAGTGCGTTGCCATCGCCAATATCTGATTTCACCCAAAGCCATTGCCGAAATAGAGCTGCTCGATACTGGCGCCGAAGTCACGACTCTGCTTGGCGACAAAGTGCCCGTTTCTCGCCGTTATTTAAAAAGTCTTAAGCAATTGTTCGGCTTCCAATAGCCCCATTGTTAACCACTAATGCGCGTATCTAAGCCGCTGGAGGCGGTTAATACTTATGAATGACATCCTCATACAACCGCTCGCCCCATTCTATTGCCGCTGAGTCAGCATTATCGACCTCTCACCCAGTTACCCCTGTTTTATGTAAACAACTTGTTTACACTCTGCACAACTCAAAATGGGGAGATAACTAAAATGATGTGGTTCCTACTCTGTGTCGGTCTATTGATCGGCGGCTACTTTATCTACGGTACCTTTGTCGAAAAGGTATTTGGTATCAACGAAAAACGTCAAACACCGGCTTTTACCCAAACCGACGGTGTGGACTATGTGCCTATGTCGAAAGGCAAAGTGTACTTAATCCAATTATTGAATATCGCGGGTGTGGGTCCAATCTTCGGTCCAATCCTCGGGGCGCTCTACGGTCCTTCAGCGATGTTGTGGATTGTGATCGGCTGTATCTTCGGAGGAGCGGTGCACGATTACTTCTCCGGTATGTTGTCGGTCCGTAATGGTGGTCAATCTGTACCAAACCTTGCCGGTAAGTATTTAGGCAAAAGTGCCAAGCACTTTATGAATGTGTTTGCCATCATTCTATTATTGCTCGTAGGTGTGGTGTTTATCTCTGCGCCAGCAGGCCTGTTAGGCAAGCTAACGGGTTGGGATGTTAGCATTTTCGTTGCAATTATCTTCGTTTACTACCTGATTGCCACTGTGGTACCCGTCGATAAAATTATCGGTCGCTTATATCCTTTCTTTGGCGCGCTGTTGTTCTTCATGTCATTTGGTTTAGCCTTTGCGATTATGTTTTCTAGCGAACATACGCTACTGCCCAATGTGCAAGCGGGCGACTTCTTCCAAAACTTAAACCCTAAAGATATGCCATTATGGCCTGCGCTGTTTATCACCATCGCTTGTGGTGCGATTTCAGGCTTCCACGCTACGCAATCACCACTGATGGCACGTTGCGTTGAAAACGAAAAGAACGGTCGTTTTGTGTTCTTTGGTGCCATGATCGGTGAAGGTATCATCGCCCTACTCTGGTGTGCGATTGCACTATCTTACTTCCACGGTGTTGAAGGATTAAGCACAGGCATGGCGGGTAACCCTGCAAACGTTGTATACGAAGCATCAACTGGTCTGTTAGGCGCAGTGGGTGGCTTTATGGCAATCCTTGGTGTGATCATTCTGCCAATTACTTCAGGCGATACGGCTTTCCGCTCTGCTCGTCTGATTTTGGCTGAATTCTTTAACATGCCGCAGGTGGCTTTACCTAAACGTTTAGTGTTAGCTATTCCATTGTTTGTGATTGGTGGCTTACTGACTCAAGTCGACTTCGGCGTGATCTGGCGCTACTTCGGTGTGGCTAACCAAGCGACTGCTGTATTAATGCTCTGGACGGCCTCTGCTTACCTACTGCGTCACAATAAACTGCACTGGATCACCACCATTCCAGCCATGTTTATGACCACAGTGGTTATCACCTTCCTACTTAACTCTGCAACTTTAGGTGCAGGCTTACCGATGACCTTATCCACCATCGCAGGGACTGTTTCAACGCTAGTCATCACAGGCTTACTGATTGTGAAAACCAAAGGTAAAGGTGAAGTTGATAGCGACAGCGAATTACCCGATGAAGCTTAATTTCCAACAATATTGATATACAAAGCAAACGGGCACTGATGAGTGCCCGTTTTTTTATCTATGATTTTAGTCAATCGGTATAATACTGGTATAATCCGATTATTGTTCACGGTAATTTATACAAAATGACTCAAGAAAATAACCCATTACACGGCATCAAACTGGAAACCATAGTCACACAACTCGTTGAGCACTATGGCTGGGAAGAACTCGGAGCTCGCATCAAGATCCGCTGTTTTACCGAAGATCCGAGTATCAAATCGAGTCTACGATTTTTAAGAAAAACCGATTGGGCACGGGAAAAAGTAGAATATTTATATTTAAAAACCAATAAACTGCCGTTGCCCGCCGCAAAAACATCCAATGCACCAGCGAAAACATCGGCCAAAAAACCTGCAAAACCAGCACAGAAACCAGCACAGAAACCAGCTCAGGCAAGTACGGCTACATCGATAGCCGCAACAGATGGCCAGATTAATAGCCATATCTGGGGCAAGCGCGACTAAATTTCGCTTGAATATTCAAACGCATATTCACAAGAACAGACAAAAATGCGCGGAATAATTAATTCAATTTCAATTATCCCGCGCATTATTTTTTAAGCTGTCTATCAGCTAGATTAGCGCCAATCCAATATCCTTCGGTGGGCAACCATGATTGGCAAGAGTCCCCTGCTAATCAAGCCAACGGCTAAGAATAAGCGTTTAAGACTTCACCTATTGGCTACTTTGTCTGCGGATAAGTGACGCGATAGATTGCCCCTGCATAATCATCCGACACGAGTAAACTGCCATCGGCCAATTCAGCAAAGGCCACTGGGCGACCAAAGGTTTGCTCGCCCTGCATAAAGCCAGTTAAAAATGGAGTGTATTTGACCACCTTGCCTTGCTCTATCGTCGCCACGGCCACTTTATAACCCGCTTTCTTAGTGCGATTCCATGAACCATGTTCAGCGACAAACAACTGCTGTTGATAGCCGCTAGGGAACTGTTTACCAAGATAAAAATGAATGCCTAGTGGCGCCACGTGAGCCCCTAAGGAGAGCGCAGGAGCGGTGTACTTGGTAGGATCTTTACCTTGGCCAAACTCAGGGTCAAGAATTGTACCTGCATGCACATAGGGGAAGCCAAAATGTTCACCCAAGTAACTGACCTTATTGATTTCGCAGGGAGGAATATCATCGCCCATCATGTCGCGGCCATTATCGCTAAACCAAAGGGTTTGAGTGCCAGGCTGAAAATCAAACCCGACGGAATTACGAACCCCTTGGGCAATGGTGGTTAATTTTTTAGTCTCGAGATTGAGCGAGAAAATACGTCCATAGCGTTCATTCTCCGCGCACACATTACAAGGCACGCCTACAGGAATGATTAACTCGCCAGTCGGTGAAACCCCTAGTACTTTCCAGCCATGGTGGGTTTCAGTTGGAAACCCATCAAAGACCACCTCAAATGTTGGTGAGTTTAAGTGGTTATCAATATCCTTGAAGCGAATGATGCGCTCCACTTCGGAGACATACAGATCGCCATCTTTGATCACCACACCTGATGGTAGCTTTAGTCCCGAGGCAACCAGAATTTTCTCATCGGCAACACCGTCCTGGTTACGGTCGATAAGGGCATAAACATTCCCGGCCTTCATCGAGCCCGCATAGACAATGCCTTTTTCGGATACGGCAATTTCGCGCGCATTGTCAACATTATCTGCAAATAAGCTCAGGTTAAAGCCTTCTGCAACGGTCAGTTTATCTAAAATATTTTTAGCCATCGCAGGCACACTTATTCCACTCAAAGCCAAAAATGCAGCGCATGTTATTTGTAGTTTACGAGCCATATCTTTCATATCCTTATCAGTCAAAAAGTGAACGACCTTAACCATTAATCCCCTAACCTATCCTAGATACGCCTTTTGTATCAAATAGGATGCTTAGCACTTAAGTTTTTTATCTCAAGGCCGATAATTCGATAAATAACCTTCAGGTACTTATGGAGCCTATCGTGAACATTAATGGATTAAACACGACCGCAAATAGCAGCGCCTTCAAATCTGTTTCCAGCGCTTATATCACCACTACGCCAACAGCTAGCTCAGCTTCTGAGAATTCGTCGGCAGAGACCGGCACGCAAGAAACGGTCAATATATCCAATGCCGGAAGACAAGCTCTCGCTACCGAAGTAGGCGCTTCTCTCAGAGGTCAAACCGCGGAAAAACGGCAACAGACGGAAAGTGCTGAGAATGAAGAACCCAAATCTATCATCGACGAACAAATTAAGCGTCTGAAAGAGCAAATCAAAGCTTTGCAGGAGATGCTCACGAAACTGGAAGGGGATGATTCCGAGGCCGCAGCTCAGCAACGTAAGCTATTGCAGGAACAAATTATGCAACTCGGTAACCAAATTGCCGTGTTAATGGACCAGAAAATGCGCGATGCACAAAAAAACGCAGGCTAAGCTGAGTACAGAATCATTTTCAATCTTGGTAGCTGTAAACTAGATTGGGAAACTAAACAATAAACGCCAAATATTTAACCCGTCACCAGTTCGATAACTGATGCCAATTCTATCTATGCCGAGGAGATCGCCGCCCAAAGGCTTAGAAAATGCCAGTGTGGCACCAAACTCATAGCTTCCAGAGACTATGGTTTCATCTTCAGTATCTTGGCTAAAATCCAGCTCGTTGAAGTACCAATAACCAACCGCAAATAATCTAGGTTGCATTTGGATATTCAACCATTGCCAGCGCGGCGAAAGGCCAATATCCACCCCGGTTTGCAATACCGCAAATTGGTCGGTTAATTTTCCTACCCGTTCACTATAGCCCGCAAACCTTAACCTCGATACCCAGACGCTGTCTTCACCCGCGAGACTAAAATCATACAAGGTACTTACACCTGAGGCTAAAATCGCCACATTCGCATCGGTCTCAAAATTTGTCCCAAAGCCCACATCCAAATAAGCTTCCATCCGCGTATTTGCCGTTGCCTGCCAATGGTGCTCAATGCCGGGCGTTATCGTCATGGTGCCAACTGACGATGGCAATTCGCCGTCGGTGATGTCTTTAGCTAAGTAGTCAAAAAAACCGAAGGATAAGGGTAAACGCAGCCAAGTCTGACTACTATCATCCTTCAAAAAATCAAAGTTTAACGGAATACTAACGACGGTGGCATTTTGCTCAGCAGCTCGATATACCCCTGTGCCAAGGTAGCTGCCAAAGGCATAAACAGAGTTAGGATTATTTTTCCCATCAATCGGCGTTTCAGGGCTAATCTTCGAAAACGCTTGGGAAGATTGGGGGGCAAATGCAGCAAAATCTTGCGGGTGACTGGAGTTTGAAACAGGCTCTGTCGACGCCAACAGCGGGAAAACAATCCCCATTGATAGCGCCGAAATGGAGCAGAGGTTGACGATAAACCGACTAAAAATGATATTCAATTTACGCAAACAGATCCTAATTTGCAGCCTAATCGGTAAATTTATTGCACTAAGAACTACTGTTCATCCGTAAAATGATACTCAGACATCATATGCCCAAGCTCAGTGGACTTAGTCTTTAAGTAAGCCTCATTATAGCGATTTTTACCGACTTGTAAGGGTACGCGCTCAACCACTTCGATGCCGATTTCTTTCATCGCTTTGACTTTGCGAGGGTTATTGGTCATTAAGCGTACATGCTTTACGCCAATCTGCTCAAGCATAGGCTGGATCATATCGTATTTACGCATGTCCGCAGGGAAACCTAACTGTTCATTCGCCTCAACCGTATTGGCGCCTTTATCCTGCAACTCATAGGCGCGGATCTTATTTAGCAGACCAATACCACGACCTTCCTGACGCAAATATAAGATAAACCCACTGCCGGTCTCGGCAATGTTTTGCATCGCGGTTTGCAGCTGGAATCCACAGTCACAGCGTAAGCTGAATAAGGCATCGCCCGTGAGACACTCAGAGTGAATACGGCCTAAAACAGGAGCATCGCTACTTAGGGTGCCAAATGTGAGGGCAACATGCTCTTTACCGGTTTCGGTATCTTCAAAACCGTGCATGGCAAAAACGCCCCAGGGAGTGGGTAATTTTGACGTCGCGACATATTTTATCGACATGACTTAACCTTAACGACAACTCTCATTCCATGAGACGGAAGGAACATCCATAAACAAAACAATGATTAGGTACTTAGCCTACGGCGCACCTATTCTAAAGTGTTTTCAGCAATCACGAAATACTTTAGTAATTTAATCAACTACAAAACTAAGCTATTAACTGCGTGACTCATTTAGCTCAATGGGTAATATGTCGAGCCAAGGCGCTGCAAAATAGATAAGTGTTCTATTTTGCAACTTATTGAATAACTTAGCAATGTAGCTTAAAATTTTGCTGGTGCAAAACCTGTTACTTCAGTCAAGCCCATTTCGCGCCCTAAAGCAGTCATTGGGTGCACAACAACTAAGCCTTTTACTGACTTTTTCAGTTGACCCATATCGGCTTGCTCGGCTTTGGTGAGGGCGCGGTGAAATGGCAAGTGCTGAATATCCACCCCTTGCTTTTGTAATAAACGCGACTGCTGCGTTTTTACGCTATTGATTTGCTTAGTAACAGCCTCAATCTCGCGTTTAAACTGCGCCACGATGACAACATCGCCACGTTGCTCTGCCGCCGCCAGTTTACGACGAAACTTATCTAACTTATCGTTTAGCTGCTGCAGTTCTTGCTTTAAATTCATTATGTTACCTTAAATTACTTTAGTGAGTCCCGACCGATATTGACCTAATCTTTGGCCTGTTTGTCTGGGTCACTGTGTCAAGGTGTGGGATTATAACAGCAAGTTAGCGATCCTCGTTACCGCTTTTATAAGAAACGGATCACCTGATTACTGCTACCTCGATATGGAAGGCTCGGATCTGCAAGATTTTGCTCAAATTTGCCATCCACCAGCACATCTACATATTCCAGCACCGCACGCTGTTTATCGCTCAATTCATTCCATACATAGCCCGTCCACAGCCAAATATCTTTACCGGGACATTCAGCTTTGACGCGCTTAACAAGCGCCAAAATCCCCTCAAGATTGGCGGGTAAAAGTGGATCGCCGCCAGAGAGTGATAAGCCACGGCGAACGATTCGCGTATCCTGCAAATCGGCGATGATATTATCTTCCATTGCCTTATCAAATAAATGGCCAGAGCGCACATCCCAAGTACTTTGATTATAGCAACCACGGCATTGGTGCTCACAGCCTGAAACAAATAAGGTGGCCCGAGTGCCTGGGCCGTTGACCACATCAACGGGATAATATTGCTGATAGTTCATTGTATAAGTCCAATACGAAATACAAGGAGCGCCAGACTGGCTAAAAAATCAAAGCACAGTCCCATGCTAAGCGACTGTGCTGATATCAGTGTAACAAACACAATAAGGCAAAAATGTTACAAGTGTTTGATCCTACGCTTCACTTCTTCTTGCTTACCATGGTTGAACGGTCTGGCATCGGGACTACCTAAGTAACCACACACACGGCGCGTAACAGACACTCGACTTGGCTCATGGTTGCCGCATTTAGGGCAAGTAAATCCTTTACTAGTACAGCTAAATTCGCCGGTAAAACCACAATCATAACATTCGTCAATCGGCGTGTTAGTACCGTAGTAAGGTACACGGCTATAGCTGTAATCCCAGACATTTTCGAGCGCTTCGATATTGTGCTGCATATTAGGATATTCGCCGTAGCAAATAAAACCACCATTGGCGATGGCGGGATATGGCTGCTCAAAATCGATTTTATCGTAAGGATTCACGTGCTTTTCCACATCTAAATGGAAGCTATTGGTGTAATAGCCCTTATCGGTTACCCCCGCAACCACACCAAACTGGCGCGCATCGAGCTTACAAAAACGACTGCAGAGACTCTCACTTGGGGTGCTATAAAGGCTGAATCCATAACCCGTTTCGGCCTTCCATGCGTCGGTAGCCGCTTTAAGATGCGCAACAATCGCCACCGCTTTTTCACGAAGCTTAGCATCATCAAACACATGGGTTTCAGTGCCATAGAGCGCATTAATGGTTTCATGTAAACCGATATAACCTAATGAAATCGATGCCCGACCATTTTTAAAGATTTGGGCGATATCATCATCGGCACGCAAGCGCACGCCACAGGCACCTTCCATATACAAAATCGGCGCAACTCTGGCTTTCACTCCGTTTAACCGTTCGATACGCGTATCTAATGCACGGCGGGCAAGTAATAGCCGCACATCCAGAATACGGTAGAACTCAGCCTCATCGCCATTCGCTTCTAGCGCAACACGTGGCAAGTTTAAGCTAACAACACCAAGGTTATTGCGCCCTTCATGGACGAGTTCACCATTTTCTTTATAGGAACCTAAAAAGCTGCGGCAACCCATAGGGGTTTTAAACGAACCCGTCACTTTTTCCACTTGCTCATAGTTCAAAATATCTGGATACATGCGCATACTGGCGCATTTAAGGGCCATTTGTTTTACATCGTAATTGCAATCGCCGACTTTGTGGTTAATACCATCACGGATGGCAAACACCAATTTAGGGAACACCGCTGTTTTACGATTTTTACCTAACCCCGCCATGCGTACTTTCAGCATCGATTGTTGAATTAAACGCGACTCCCACGAAGTACCTAGACCGAAACCAAAGGTCACAAACGGGGTTTGTCCATTAGCGGTATGTAAGGTATTCACCTCATATTCAAGGGATTGGAAAGCATCGTGGCATTCTTTTTCAGTCTGAGCAGTGGCATAGGCTTTAGCATCTTTAATCTGCCAATTCAGTGCCACTTGATAATGTTTGTCATAACTCTTGGCCACAAAAGGCGCTAACACTTCATCAATACGATTAATCGTGGTGCCGCCATAGATATGGCTTGCCACTTGGGCAATAATTTGCGCCGTCACAGCCGTAGCGGTAGAGATCGATTTTGGGGTCTCAATTTCGGCATTGCCCATCTTAAAGCCATGGGTCAACATGCCCGCCAAATCAATCAACATACAGTTAAACATCGGGAAAAAGGGCGAGTAATCAAGATCGTGATAGTGGATCTCACCGATTTCGTGCGCAGCCACCACATCCTTAGGCAGAATATGGCTCTTGGCATAATGTTTAGCCACGATGCCCGCCAGCAGATCCCGTTGAGTTGGGATCACTTTAGAGTCTTTATTGGCGTTTTCATTTAACAGTGCGGCATTGCTCTGCTCGACTAAACCACGGATTTCAAGATTGAGCTTACTGGTAGCATCGCGGCAAATGTCTCTGTCGTGACGATATTCAATGTAGACCCGTGCCAATGATTTATAAGGGCCTTCCATCAATAGGTTTTCAACTGCATCCTGTAGATGGTGGATTTCAACTTCTGCCATATTCGCCACTCGTTCTCTCACACAAGCGGCTACCGTCGCGGCATAATCTGCGTCCTCTATCCCAACCGAGTTTGCAGCAGCGACCACTGCATCTCTTATCCTTGTTTCATCAAAAGGTGTGCGGCAACCATCCCGCTTGATCACGACTGGCATTGTTTAATTCCTCTCCATCCCGATTAAAATTAACACTATATATAGTGATTAAATAATCTATCAACACAATATGTAGGCAATTAAGCGGCATCGACACCTAAAATTCCATGATCCAGATCATGATTTATCGGATGGATAAAAAGAACAAATAAGAACTGCTGCCAAACCCAATGATCTCAGTTTTAGGCCTTGACCTTGATGCTAAAGCAAGATAGTAGACGCAGGAAATGGCGCTAGTAATGACAAAAGACTCTGACCCAAAAGCCAAAGTCTATTGTTTTTGAAAGAATATTGTAAATAAGACTAGCGCTTAGCTAAGGCAAGATAACTGCTCAATTGTCCCAACGCCGATTGCTGCATCCCCATGGATGAAGCCACCTGCATCGTTGATTTAAGTCCCTGCCATAACTGTTTTTGACTATCGCTCATGGTGGGGTTGCTATTCAAATAATCCGTTAATTGACCAAACACTTTAGTCGCCTTTTGTGCCAGCACTGGCGACTGGGCATCATCCATGTTTTTTAACACATTTTTAGCATCCACTAACGTGTTGATCATCGGGCTATTAGGCGATTTTTCAGCCAAAGACTTTAGCTCATCATCGATAAAATCCTGCAAAGACTGTTTATTGGTACTTTGGCTTGGCAAACTAATGCCGTTTTGCGAGAGCCGTTCTACCTGTGCATCGGAAAGAATACCGTCTTTTTGTAACCGCGAGACTAAAGCGGGTATCTCAGCCACGCTAAATTTGCCATCAGCAAAAAAGTCTTTCGACATGGCCTGAATTTTTTGTGCTCGCAGTGCCCGTGGTGACAGCGCTATCTCCTCACTCGGTTTAGTATCAACCTTAGGGGGTTCTTTGGCTGAGGAGTTTGACTCCGTACTCGATTCAGTTTTACCTGTCTCCGTCTTTTTGCTATTCAGGCCATAAGCTTCAGCAGCACTGCTACGATTTAGATTAAGGGCATTTAAAAGAGAATTCATCGTCAATAATTCGGCGTCTAATACTGATTAATGGTGTTAAAGCAAAAACTAAGCCAATCAAGCAGTAAGTAGTGTCACATCGTAATTAACAGATAAATTCATCCTGACATTTTTAGCCTTTCCAGATCGCAGCTTCAATTAAATGTGCCACTTTTGCCACGGCAGCTTCACCTGCTGCAATGGCTTCAGCTGCTCGGTGGAACTCCATGGTGCCGATATTAGCCACTTCGGGTACAACACAGATATCGGGAGGGTCACCCATTAAACGCGCCCGTTTATGTCGCTGCTCTAAAATACTCATCGACTGGGACATCACCGCAATCATACCGGGATTAGATTTAGTCCCTAGGGAAAACTTATCGGTTAAGCTACCGACATATTCTCGCCCGCGGGCGAATAAATCCATAAAACCCGTTTCTTGGCGCGCGGGCATTTGGGTTTCATCTTTAGGTGCCCGATGGCTGGTCATATTAACGGGTAAAACTTGTAATCGACCGGTATGAAAACCTTGTAAATCAACGGCAATGACAATATCTACCCCCATAGCACGGCTCACCGAAACGGGGACAGGATTAACAACTGCACCATCCACCAACCAACGCTCACCTTGACGGACAGGCGCTAATATCCCAGGCATAGAGCAAGAGGCCCGTACGGCTTGGCGTAAATCACCATGGCGAAACCAGATTTCCTGACCTGAATACAGATCCGTAGCAATGGCCGCAAAGGGACGCTCTAAATCCTCGATATTGATATCACCAATCCGCGATTGCAGCACATCGAATACTTTTTCGCCGCCAATTAGCCCACCTTTACGCCAACGAATATCCATCAGTCCCAACACATCCCAACTAGAGAAGCTGCGCACCCACTCTTCAAGTTCCGCTAAATGATTATGAGCATAAGCAGCGCCAACAAGGGCGCCGATTGAGCATCCAGCGACCTTATCGGGTTTAATTCCCATCGCGGCGAGCCCATTGAGTACGCCAATATGCGCCCAACCTTTGGCTGCACCACTGCCTAAGGCAATACCGATCGTCGGAGTTGTCCCCTTACTCATAATAAATTCCCTTAATAAATCGATGATTTAAAGAAGCGCTATGACGTGAAAAAGCTAAATTCCAGCCAAAGTGTTGTCAATCATTAGACAACATAAACCGTTATGCTAGCCAGTCATTAGATACATTTATATGGTTTACGCTCGGCCTTATCCCCTTGCCATACTCAAGGGCAGAGAGTAACCACATCGTCGCTTGATATCCTGTAAGTTCATAGCCAATTTGGCTAAACATAGCACTCGGGGCAAATATCGAGCGTGACACAAGCCAAGCAAATAAGTGGCTATTTAGATGATTACGCAAGATTATGCCCAATCAAGATAGCTGACCATAGTGATTTAGCGCTATAATCTGCCCTCACTCAGATTTAGGGGATATACCTTTGCAGTTTACTGATTTTTCTCTGGACCAGCGTCTGTTACAAAGCTTAAAGCATATGGGGATTGCAACCCCAACCGCCATCCAGGAACAAGCATTACCTATCGCATTGGCAGGTAAAGATTTAATGGCATCATCAAAGACTGGGTCAGGTAAGACCTTGGCATTTTTGCTGCCCGCATTGCAAAGGGTTATCTCCACCCGCGCCCTCAGTAAGCGCGACCCTAGAGTATTAATTTTATTACCGACCCGCGAATTAGCCCATCAGGTGTACAGTCAGTTACGCTTATTGGTGGCCAATACCCAATATAAAGCGATTAGTGTATTAGGCGGTGAAAACTTTAACGATCAGGCTAAAGCGCTGGCAAAAGAGCCGCATTTTATTGTTGCAACGCCAGGGCGAATCGCTGATCACTTAGAACAAAAAAACTTATTCCTCAATGGATTAGAGTTGTTAGTTTTGGACGAAGCCGATCGTATGTTGGATTTAGGCTTTGCGCCACAGTTAAAAGCTATCAACGAGGCGGCCGATCATAAACGTCGTCAGACCTTAATGTTTTCAGCAACCTTAGATCATAGTGAAATCAATGAGATTGCGGCGGCATTACTTAAAAATCCATTACATGTGGCAATCGGCACGGCCCACAGTGAACATCAGGATATTTCGCAGCGAATTTATCTGTGTGATCATTTAGATCATAAAGAAGCCCTACTCAGTCGTTTACTGACGGATGAATCGCACAAGCAAGTGATTATTTTTACCGCCACCCGTGCCGATACAGAGCGGTTAGCCGCTAAGCTCTCGGCTCAAGGTTTTGCAACCGCCGCCTTAAGTGGTGAGTTAAAACAAACGGCGCGTAACCAGATCATGGACCAATTTGCCCGTGGTCAGCAGCAAATATTGGTGACCACAGATGTGGCATCCCGTGGTTTAGACTTACTGAATGTATCCTTAGTCATTAACTTCGATATGCCCAAATTTGCCGAAGAATATGTTCATCGCATTGGCCGCACTGGCCGCGCGGGCGCCAAAGGTGACGCAATCTCCTTAGTTGGTCCTAAGGATTGGGATAACTTTAAAAAAGTACAACTTTTCTTAAGAAAAACTTTTGAGATCAGTGTAATTAAGGGGCTTGAAGCTAAATTTAGTGGTCTAAAAGAAAAGCCAAAGTCCGTCGCGACTAGAGGTGTGGTAAAGGCAAACACCAAAGCCAAATCTAAACCTAAGTCGCACCTTGTTAAAGCAGCGCCATCCCGTGATAAACGCTTTATCACGGGTGTTGATGTCGGTGATGCGCCAATGCGCAAAAAACCTGCGGCACAACTGCTACAAGATAATGACGACGAAATCTAAAAATAACGCAAAAGATAGCTCAAGTCCGTGAAACTTGAGCGCTCAAAATGAGTGACTCGCGGGAGCAATTCTTCCGGCGATACATAAGTAATTTGAAATAGTTAAAGGTGTAACATGCGAATTTGTGGTGTTGAATTAAAAGGTGGCGAAGCCATCATCAGTCTGCTCAGTTACGAAGGTGAAACCTTCAACGTACCCAGCTGCCGTAAAGTGTCTTTTAGCATTGCACAGTCGGCATCGACGGAGGCAATTCGTGAGTTTCACTTTGCTTTCCATAAGTTGATGGAAGATTACAAGATCGATGAAATTGTAATTATTGAGCGTGAGCAAAAAGGCAAACTGGCTGGTTCTGCTACTAGCTTCAAACTCGAAGCCGCAATTCAATTAGGCGAGCTGCCTGTAACCTTGCTATCTCCAGTGGCGATCAAGGAACAAAATAAGCGCAATCCACCTCAGGTAGACTTTGATAGCTTAGATCTGAAACGCTTCCAACAACCCGCCTTTGAAGCTGCCTACGCTCAGCAAAATCGCCATATTTTTGGTAAAGCTTAAGTGCTCTTGCTTGGCGCTATCACTTAGCGCCAAGCCTCTTACATGTCGCAAGCATCATGCAAAACCTAAAATATGTCAGTGGTTATAGCCTAGATATCCAACGCCAAGTTGAACAGCTTTTACAAAGTGGCAAGCTTGGGGAAGTATTGCTTCGCCGTCATCCGCACATTCATCATATCCGCAGCGATAAAGCCCTCTACGACTATACCCAAGGGATAAAAAATCAGTTTTTACGCCAATCCTCTCCCCTATCGAAAGTGATCTTTGATGACAAAATTAGCATGAGTCATCATGCACTTGGCTTACATTCCTACGTCTCTAGAGTGCAAGGTAACAAAATCAAAGCGAAGAATGAAATTCGTATATCTTCTCGCTTAAAACGTGTACCTGAACCTTTGTTACGAATGGTAGTGGTGCACGAACTCGCCCACCTAAAAGAGAAGGATCACAATAAAGCTTTTTATAATCTGTGTACTTATATGGAACCAGATTACCACCAATTTGAATTTGATCTGCGCTTACTGCTGACCTGTATTGATGCCAATCAATCCCCTTATATCGCGCACTCAATAGACTCAGTTTGAGTACTTATTTTTATTGACCCAAGAGTTGACTGATAATAGTTTTCATTTAGAATAGTCATGTATTATCTGTCACGTACTTAGGCTGTATGAAAACGCAAAATATTGGTAGAAAGCTAGAAAAATGGTGTAAGAAACAAGCCAAGAAACTGCAAAAGCAACAGGCAACATTATCCTATGCGGCATCAGTTAACTATGCTGCAAAATCATCTTTCTCAGCGGAACCAATAAAACAGACGACTGCGGCCAAAAGTAAAAAAGCACAACGCAAGCACTTAAATCAATTATTGGCTGAGTATATTACCAAACAACACATTCAAGATCTTGATAAAGCAGCCCGTAAGCAGCAATTAAAATTAGCCAAAGCGCATTTTAATGCCGCAAATGATGCACAATTTTTATCCTTTGCAGCCATCAAACGTATTTCCCCCTTACCGACAGAGCGAAGCTTTGCACTTCGTCCTTATAAAAAGTCTCCCTGTGGAGGATGTCCTGCATTAAAGGGGCGTCTATGTAAATGTGCGTTAAAAGCGATGCAGAAACGCCAGGCAAGTTAATATTGTTTATCGATCTTGATTAAATAAATTTGAAGATATCTCAAAGTAAGAGTGGTTAGATATTTTCTGCTAGCTATCTTCGCTATTCACACGTCATTCAATCAATACCTGTACGCTCACTAAAGCCTAAAGAGGCTCGATTTACTATTTTAAATACCGATAACAAGGGCGAAATTTAATCAAATTTAAGCAAGCAGTCTTATCCAAGCATATGCAGCCAAACAACAAACCCAACAAAAAGCCTGACAAATACACCACTCAAATCATTTAGTTGCTGAGGCACACTCAATAGAAATACAAACGCCGATGAATCAGTATTCATCGGCGTTTTTATACTCAGAACGGGACAAACGAAAATGAATTAACCTAAATTCATCAACGACTGACGACTATTGACCATATTCGTAAAGCTACGCAATTCTTGGTTTGCTAATTGGCTCGCCATAGGAATATCGGCTTTCATTGGATCGACGGGTTTACCGTTTACATGGAATTCATAATGTAAATGCGGACCAGTTGAACGCCCAGTATTACCAGATAAAGCAATCACTTGGCCACGTGTTACTCTCTGGCCTTTACGCACTAATGCCTTTGAAAGGTGTAAATAACGGGTACTATATTTACCACCATGTTCAATCACAATATATTTACCTGCAAATTGGTGATCCGTTACTAAACTCACCACGCCATCACCAGGCGCGATAACCTTAGTACCAATAGGGACAGAAAAATCAGTACCATTATGGGGGGAAATACGGCCAGTGATCGGATGTTTACGAGCAGGGTTAAAACGTGAACTCATGCGAGGCTGTTTAGCCAATGGAATACGCTGGAAAGCACGCACTAAACTGCGCCCTTTTGCATCATAATAACTGCCATCAGTATGCTGAAAGGCACTGATTTCTGAACGCCCAGTTTTAATGCTAACGCCTAATATTTGGCTGCTACCGGTTGCTTCACCTTCAACATATTGATCATTTACCAAAACAGAAAATTTATCTCCTGCATGTAAATCCCGTGCAAAATTCACTTTTTCTTTGAGTAAATCTTCAATCCGCTGAATATCAGCTGCCGCTAAGCCCATTTTTTGAGCCGATACGTAAAATGAGCCTTTAATATCACCAGTAATAATGCGGTTTTGCCAAACGCCTTCAACGTTAATTTCTTCAACGTTGAAGCTACCATCTTCATAACGAGTAAATACGACTTGACGTGCGGCGTTAAAATAAAGCTCCAACTTTTGTAGTTGGCCATCATTATCGAGCCAAAACTGAATCCGGTTTCCAGGTAATAAGGTATCGAGTGCCAAAATATTTAAATCGGCCTCTAGTACTTTATACATCGTTAGCTGGTCAACACCCGCCTTAGAGAATAAAGCGCTTAGAGTATCACCGGAGGCAATAACACGCTCAAAATCAGGGGTATTGTCAATAACAGTGGTAGAATCAACAGGCTCAGAAACTTGCGGTAAAACAGTTTCAATGTCGAGAGCTACGGGAATTCGTTGTGCTGTGGGTACGACATGATTAGCATTCGGCATTAACATCGCCGCACCGATCAATAAACCACCTACGAGGAGAATATTTTTATGGGCTGAAGATAAATTCTGCAAACGAATTTGCGGAAAATTAGCCAAATTGGGTTTGCCTGTCTGCAACGCTTTCACCTTTTGTTATCGTTTTTGCGTTATATTTTTGAACCAGTCCCGCCTAGGGAAGCCCGAATTTTCCCAACTTATCCCAAAAAACCGATTATGACAAACGCTATTTTGCACTTTAACAGCACTATTTCCCAAAAACATGCGTCAGTTGGCACTTTAAATCAATTGTGCGTTCTGTATCCAGATGTTAAACAGCACAAAATAACGTCTTCCATCACAATAAAAACAATAAGTTAAATAAACAATTAATCCCTTTAACTGACACTAAGGCAAAATCACCTTGATTTCGCTCCCATGGGAGGTTTTCAAGAGATCTATTCGGGTATTTATCTGCTCTTTCATCTCAGAAACATGGGATATCACGCCGATCATCCTACCCGCCGATTGCAAATCCATTAAGGTACGGATGGCAAGTTCAAGGGAGTCCTGATCTAGGCTGCCAAAACCTTCGTCGATAAATAACGTATCAAGTTTTATCCCACCGGCGTAGGCTTGCACCACGTCTGATAAACCCAGCGCCATTGATAAAGCTGCCATAAAACTCTCCCCACCACTTAAGGTCGCCACGGGACGCACTTTTGCGGTGTAAGCGTCTTCGACTTCAAGCTCAAGCCCTGATGCCTTATTTCCCTTCGCTCTGTCTTCTTTACGCAGTAATCGATAACGACCTTTACTCATCAGGTGTAATCTCTGAGTTGCTGCGAGTAAAACATCATCGAGTAATACGCTTAATACAAAACGTTGCAGAGAAATCTTGTTGCCGGTATTGCCATTGGCCACATCGGCCAAGGTGCCAATAATGGCGTATTCATCCTCAAGGGCTTTCGCTTTTTGATCGACAATACTGAGCTGTGTTTGAGTTTGTTTAAGCAAAGAGAACCGCGTATTAAGTTGGCTCCATGTAGCTTCAGCGAGATTAAGTTGTTGGTGCTTTTCTGCGAGCATGGATTCTAGGGCATCAAGGTCGGGCACGCTGACATCACTAAGCTCAGTTCTTAGCTGATCAAGCTGTGATTGATTTAAGGCGCACTGTCGATGATAGGTTTCAATACGCTCGCCCAACGCTTGAATTTGCTCATCGGCTAACAATGCCGCCCTTAATGCGTCCCTATCAGTAAAACCCGCTAAATGCAGTTGTGAGTTAAGGTCACCATCGGCCACAGCCTGCTGCTCATCTGCGCTATGGCAGCGTTGTATCGCAGCCTCTAGCGCCGTTTGCGCCGCCACACAATGCTCAGATGCCTGCTTTAGTGAGTTTCTAAGAGCATGAATCTGCTCACGAGTGTTCTCAAGCTGCCGTTGATTATTATTAATCGCTTGATTTAACGCAGTAAGCGAGCGGTATTCGTCAGGGATCCGAAGCGCCTTTTCCGCTAATTGACCGGATAGACGCGCCACTTCACCTTCTTGTTGATGATACCGCTCACGCTCAAGCTCTAATTGTTGCATCAATACTAACTCTTGCTGCTGCAACGCTTTGATTTGCTGCTGTAACTGCTGCAATGCTTGGGTGGCGACTTCAGCTTGTTTTGCTTGGCGTGTTAATTCCTCAAGCCGGTGGACATGCGATTCAAGTGGTAACTCAACCGTATCCCCCAGCGAGGAGGCCAGTTCATTTGCCTGCGACTGCTGTGCTTCTAACTGTTTTTGTAGCCCCCGATACTCTGCCCTCGCTTTGCTGAGCTGTTCGAGTGCATTCACCTCGGCATCCTGCGCAGCTTGCAGCTGTGCGTCCGTTGGTAAATGATCATGACTGGTTGCAGGATGAGGATGCTCGATACTGCCGCAAACTGGGCAGGGTTCATCGAGTTTGAGTTCCCTCGCTAAAATGGCTGCTTGACCTTGAAACCAACTGAGCTGTAAAGACTTATAGTCACTTAGCGCTGCCTGATGCTGCGCGCTCAGCGTCTTTCCTTGTAATCCTGCTTGTACAAGCGCCTCTTCGGTTTGTGCAACTTTGGCGCAAATTTGTTGCCATTGTTTGAACAACTCAAGTAAGTGGCGCTGTTGCTGCAAGGCTTGTGCGGTCGCGAGTTGACGCTCACTTTGCTGTTGTAATGCTGGCAATTGATTTTCATAGGTGCTGCGCTGATCAACTAAGCTTACAAGCGCCGTCTTAGTCTCTTGTCCCTGATCTTTGGTTTGTTGCAGTATCTCTTTTGCCTGCGATAAAGCTTGTTCAAGGCTAGAAAATTCTGCCAACTGCGGTACTAACGTGCTGAGTTGATTATGTTGTTGATCAAAATCGCGCAGCTGTTGTTCAAGGGGAATAAGTTCCTGCGCTTCGATCTCAGCTTTGGCAAGCGCAAGCTTTGCCGCTTCAAGTACCATTTGGGCATGGCTGCGCTGATCATTAGCAATTGTCGCTTCCTGCTCCCTCGATAACGCATTATCCAATAAGGGCTTAAGACGCTGCGCTTGCTTTGCGACATTCAGGCGAGCCGTTTGCGCTGCAATATCTGCTTGCTGTTCATGAAGCAAAGTGGCTTGGGATTCTAATTCACTTAAACGAGTAAATTCAGCAAACCGTTGCTGCGCACTGTCATGCTGTTTTAACGCCTGTAGATGCGCCGCCGTGCTACGTTCTTTCGCGGCGATAGCGGCCGCCAATTCGGGTTCTATTCGACTAAATTCAGCGGCAAGCTCGTCATCACTCGCTAGCTCCGCGGTTTGTAGAATGCCATCGCGACGCGCACGCTGCTCTTTAACCAAGCCGCGGATATCGGCCGCCTTCGCCTTTAAGATATCTTCAATACGTTTATAGATATGGGTTTGAAATAATTGACTAAAAATTTGCTCACGTGCCTTGGAGTCAGCCATGAGTAATTCACGAAACTTCCCCTGTGGCAGCACCATAACCTGACGAAATTGTTCTACGTCTAAGCCCGTTAATGCTTCAATTTCAGCCGTTGCCTCTGAGACTTTACTGGCGACTAATAGGGTTTCAGTACCATAGGGAGCGATCTTAAACAGCTGCGCCTCGCTCTTTTGGACTGTCGACCCCTCGCCATTCTTTTTGAGTCTGTCCTGTTCGGGCACTCGGCGAATACGATAAGCAGTGTTACCCAATTTAAAACTAAAGGTCACTTCAGTAAGCAGATTATCATCGGCCATATCGCAGCGCATTTGGCTGCCTTCACGCTCATTGCCGGTGGTTTTTCCATACAACGCAAAGCAGATACCATCGAGCAGAGTCGTTTTACCCGCGCCAGTTGGCCCGTTGATCAAAAATAACGGATTATCACCAAGTTCAGTAAAATCAATGGTCTGAGTCGAAGCAAACGGGCCAAAAGCCGACATGGAAAGTTGTAGAGGCTTCATTCTGCCTGCTCCTCTTTTACGTCACGATGTGTTTCGCTGCGTTCAAGTTCGTCTCGATGAAGCTGGGTTAGGATATCCTCCATCACCGCCTGCTGCGCCGGCGTTAATTCATCCCCCGAGACTTGGGCAAAAAAGTCACGGAACATGGCCATTTCACCTTTTTTTATATGATCTCGATTGAGCACCACCGCCTGATCGCCCGCCATCAATCCGGTGCGTTCTAAATGCAGCACATTGGGATAAACACTGCGCAGTTTGCCCATGGCATCTAAAATGGCGTGTTTATCGAGCAGACGCACCATTAAATAATCCTCACGCTTGGCATCGGTTTTCCCTACTGCTAATAAATGTGCCAATTCACCTTCAATTATCCGCACATCACGTAGCGCAGTTAAGGGTAAGAGTTGGATTTGAGCGGGAGATTGCGCAGCGATATCCACTAAGGTGACAGACTTATGCTGGTGTTGCTCACTAAAGGAATATTTTAGGATTGAGCCTGAGTAGCGCACCTGTTCGCAGCCTTTGTATTGCGGACCATGTAAATGCCCTAGGGCGACATAGTCAAAGTCACTAAACAGCCGTGGGGAAATTTTATCCGCGCCGCCGATACTTAATGGCCGTTCGGATTCAGACTCGCTGCCACCATCCAAAAAGCAATGACTCACCACCACTTTAGGTAAACCTTGGCTATCATGGGAGCGGACCTGTTCTAGCAATAACGCCATCGCCTCTTCATGGCTCGATACGCTAAGGCCTTTGGCATCGGTTTCAAAAACTTGGCGCACGGTAGCAGGTTCAGCGTAAGGCAGCGGATAAAAGTAAGCGTCGCCACTGGCACTGGTTAAACGAGTAGGCACTAATTCGGCCTGTAGCGGCCCAATAATATGTAAACCACTGGCAGCCATTTGTTTAGCAGCAAATCCCAAACGCTCATGGCCATCGTGATTACCAGCAATCATCAGTACTTGTATACCCAATTGGTTAACAAGGCGATTAAGCACATCATTAAGCAAAGCGACGGCACTGGCGGGTGGAATCGATCTATCGTAAATATCCCCCGCAATAATCACCGCATCAACACTGTGCTGCTGCGCCAATGCAACAATTTGATCAAGTACATAGGCCTGATCATCCAGTAATGATTGATTATGTAACTGACGGCCAATATGCCAGTCTGAGGTGTGAATAAATCGCATTATTGCTAAACCTTAATGGATGCTAAGCCAACGCTATGGCGCGGGATGCTTGTCGTTAAGTTATTTGTCGAAGCTGCTTGTCGGATAACCTCGCCCAATGACTCGCCAATAAACCCTAAAAACACTTTAAAAAATGCTAGGTTATCCTAAAAAATGCCGCTGAGTATAGTCAATACAATGGGAGTGGAGAGATTTACAGCAAAGAGGTCGAAGACTGCGCTAACAGATCACCATTAGCGCAAATAAGGTCAGTGCTCAGCTTGAAGAAAGTTGATCCGTACCAAAATCATCATCAAAACAGTTGGTATTGGCTGGCGAGCAATTTCACACTCATGGCCAGTGACATGGTCACTACTAAGGGCTTAATGATCTTTGTGCCCTTAGTGACCACTAAACGTGATCCTAAGGTTGCCCCAATGGCTTGGCCCGCTAACATCACTAAGCCGAGTAACCAAATGACTTTTCCGCCAAGGGCGAAAAAAATCAGCGAGGCAATATTGGTCGAAAAATTCAACACCTTTGCGTGAGCCGTCGCTTTGGCGAGGCCAAAACCCGCAAGGGTAACAAACGCCAACGCAAAAAAGCTGCCAGTCCCCGGACCAAAAAAGCCATCATACAAGCCCACACCTAACGCGGCAGTAAAAGCAAAGGCGGTAGGGGTTAAGACTTGGTGGCGATCATCTTCCGAAATCTTTTTCGAGAACAAGAAGTAGCAACCAATAGCGAGGATTAAAAACGGCAATACTAACTCAAGGATTTTGGTATCCACTAACTGCACCAACACTGTACCTAACGCCGCGCCGATAAAGGCACAAAACAGCGCGAGTTTGACAGTTTTGAGATCAACCAATCCCTTACGAACAAAGTACAAGCTCGCAAAAAAGCTGCCACCGCAGGCCTGTAACTTGTTAGTGCCAAGAGCGACCGCTGGCGGTAACCCAACCCACATTAACGCAGGAATGGTCAGTAATCCCCCACCTCCAGCAATAGAGTCGATAAAGCCCGCCACCATCGCCACGCCAAACAGTAATGCTGCAACTTGTAGAGTTAATTCAAATTCCATGATTTTTATAATTGAGTTATAGGAGCTAAGGCTTCGCATTAGACTGCGTTTGCCTTATAAATGCAAAGGAGTTATTGTCGCGCTAGCGTGAGCAAAGCTCACACTAAACCGTTTGTTAAACACTTTGATTTGGATATGAATATGTTTACTAGCTTGCCACCGCTCAATGCATTACGGGCATTCGAGTCTGCTGCCCGCTTACAGAGTATGACGCTGGCGAGCAAAGAACTGCACGTCACCCATGGCGCAATCAGTAAACAAATCAGGGTATTAGAAGATTTTTTAGGTTTCGCCCTCTTTGTTAGGCTACATAAAAAAGTCGAACTCACAGACGAAGCCAAGCGTTACTTCCCCCATGTACAAGCGGCGCTGCAAACCCTATCGAGCGCCACCGCCGATTTGCGTAGCCAAGGTTCTCGGCCACAAACCTTAGCCATCAATGTATTACCAAGTTTAACCATCAACTGGTTAATCCCTCGTATGGAGCAATTTAAGTCGCGTTATCCACATTTATATGTGGATCTCTCGATAGGTGACTTTGCCGTTGACTTCAGCCAAGGGCGCTACGACATCGCGATCCGCAGTAGTACCAAGCTGCCCAAGGGAGTGAATTACATCAAACTCATGGATGAAGATCTGTGCTTAGTTTGCGCGCCGTCATTGGCCCCAAAACTGAAATGTATTGAGGATATTAATCATGTCACCTTACTCAAACACACCACTCGCCCAGAACTTTGGGATTATTGGGCTGAAAAGGTAGGCTTAACACTCACGCAAGAACAAACCTTTGGCGTGGAGCATTTTTACATGTTGAGTCAGGCAGCTGCCAGTGGCATGGGCGCGGCGCTGATCCCACGCTTTTTTATTGAAGAACAATTAGCTAATGGCAGTTTAGTCATCCCCTTTCATGCACCGTTTACCAGCCCATACGTTTATTACCTACTCACACCTAAATCCCCAAGCTTGCCGTTAAAAGTGCAAGCATTTATCGAGTGGATGCTCGACCTCTTCGCTCCTTATCGCAATGCATGCTAAAAACCACCCGAAGGTGGTTTTTACGTCAGTCATAGTAACCACGTTACATGGTTGCCATTGTCCAGTAATCGAGACGCTTTTGAGGATCAGCCAGTAAGTTTTTACACTCTTCTTTATATTTCCCCATCAATACCCCGAGATTACTAGAGCCACCCAAGCTTTGTATTTGACGAGCTTTGGCATCGGCAACCGCTTGAGTGACCTCGGCTTCTGACTGGTATTTCTTCGCCAGATTTTCGGCTTCAACTTTAGACGCTTTTAAGCGTTCACCCACCGCTTGCATTTGTGGAGCATTCATGGCGCCAATCGCTTCAGAGCTAATTTGATAATAGGCTGCACATTCTATGGCTTCTTTAGCCAAAGCCTGTTGTGCTTCATCCGCAAACACGCTGTGGCTCATCGTCAGCATAAGACCTGCAATAGCAAAAGCTTTTAACATTGATATAGTCCTTTTTATTAGTAATTAAGAGTAAGCGACTTAA
The DNA here is from genome assembly GCF_022557375.1 of Shewanella sp. MM_2022_3. Classification (NCBI taxonomy): domain Bacteria; kingdom Pseudomonadati; phylum Pseudomonadota; class Gammaproteobacteria; order Alteromonadales; family Shewanellaceae; genus Shewanella; species Shewanella sp. MM_2022_3. Next base: position 6,037 of record NZ_JAKZGV010000031.1, on the reverse strand, counting down.
GCTAAGGATTTAGCTCAAGTTCATAGGTTACAAATTGTTGATCGCGCACAAACCCAAGTGCTTCATAAAGCCCTTGAGCACGTAAATTCTCTTTTTGGGTTTCGAGCACTAAATAACGCGCTCCTTGGCTACGAGCATAGTCTGCTGCCCGTTGTACCAGCGCCCGACCTAGCCCGACACATCGCGCATGCTGCGTGACAAATACATCATTCAGAATAAAAATCGGCGCTAAATTAAGGGATGAAAAACTGGGATATAACTGCACAAAACCCAAGCCTAAGCCTTGAGGTGAGCGCGCAAAAAAAATCACCGATGACCCTTCATGCAAACGAGTTCGGATAAACAGCTCACCGGCCTCTACATCATCCTTACAGCCATAAAACTGCCGATACTCATTAAATAAAGGAGCAATATCATGACTGTGGGACTCATTAGCTTGAATGATTCTATTTGCCATCGGCTTAACCAACCTTAAGTCCATATCCATATTGACGTCTTATCAAGCTATATCTACTCATATTAGATATGCGCGATACGCATCATTCCTTACACTACCAGTCGCTGTTGTAAGCGAAAGATTAAATGATGTTTCACCGTCGCCCACTCAGAATCAATAATGGAATAAACCACAGTGTCCCGAATGGTGCCATCCTTAAGAATTTTATTATTCCGTAAAACCCCATCTTGCTTGGCTCCTAAACGAGCGATGGCTTGGCGCGAAGCTTGATTGTGCCAATGGGTTCTAAACTCCACCGCAATGGCCTCAAGGGTTTCAAAGGCAAAGGTGAGTAGTAGCAATTTAGCCTCGGTATTAATACCTGTGCGCTGGGCGCGCTTAGCATACCAAGTGTAACCAATCTCTAAATGGCGATGCTCACTCTCCCAATGGCAAATGCGCGTACAACCCACAATCTCACCAGAAACTTTGTCTCGCACCGCAAAGGGAAAACTTTCCCCACGGGATTTTTCAGCTAAGGCTTTCATTACATAAGCTTTCATCTCACTCGGCTCAGGCACACTGGTAAACCATAAACGCCACAGTTCACCATCAGTGACCGCTAAGCTAAGTGCCGCCACATGGGATAACGACAGAGGCTCTAGAACGACATATTCACCATTTAAACACGCTGAAAGATCATCATTGCCCATTATCTCGTCTCCATTAACGCGATAAAAAGTGTGCTATTGCGCACACTTTTTACTAGCCTATCATTTATATAAAATAAAAAAACCTCTATTTTCAACATGATTATATAAATTTTATTCCGGACAATAGCTAAGTTTCTCTTAAGCTTCACCGTTGAAAATGACAGGTTAATGAATCGGTGCATAAGCCTGCCATGGTTTAGCACATGGCACGCTGTAGCCTAGGGCTCCAGCCTATTTAGATCGTGTAAATATGGCCTACCAACACATCAATGTATTTAGGGCGTGTTGACGTTTCGAGATTAAATTTTGTTCGTTCTGGCAAGCTCGTGCTCGCGAAACGAGGAATGATGTGTAGTTTACTCAAATGACGAGCGGCTCTTATGACAGAAAGTAAGAGAAAGGGCTTGCCAGACGAACCCTTCGGGCAGCATTTGGCTGACGTTTCTGCTGCGTTATCGTCCGTTTATGTAGAATAACTACACTGCACGGACTTTGCCTTGCATAAACGCCAGCCTAATTGCTGCAAAAATAACCATAAAACGTCAACACGCCCTAGTACTCGCTTTAGCCGGCGCGATAACCTTACACTATGGGTTAATACTATATTTTTCGTTTTATCCTATTAGCCGAGTACGGCAAGTAGTATCCCCGCAGCGACCGCAGAACCTAGCACGCCAGCAACGTTCGGTCCCATAGCATGCATTAATAGAAAGTTATGCTGATTAGCCTCTAATCCCACTTTATTCACTACCCTTGCAGCCATAGGCACAGCCGATACTCCTGCCGCCCCAATCAGCGGATTAACCTTACCGCCGGATAACTTACACATCAGTTTTGCCATCAACACTCCTGCGGCAGTACCTATACCAAAAGCAAGGGCACCAAGTACTAAGATCCCCAAGGTTTCTACCCGCAAAAACTGCTCGGCCGATAATTTAGAGCCGACAGCTAAGCCCAAAAAAATCGTCACGATATTAATCAGCTCGTTTTGTGCTGTTTTTGAGAGCCGATCCACCACGCCCGATTCGCGCATTAAGTTACCCAGGCAAAACATCCCTACCAGTGGCGTTGCCGCGGGTAAAAACAGAATGGTTAAGCCTAATACCATCAGCGGAAAAATAATCCGCTCCTTTTTACTGACTTCCCGTAGCTGCTCCATTTTTATCTCACGTTCCGCTTGGGTTGTGAGTAAACGCATGATCGGCGGCTGAATAATCGGCACCAACGCCATATAGGAATAAGCCGCCACAGCAATCGCTCCCAGTAACTCAGGTGCAAGCTTAGAGGCAAGGAAAATAGCCGTTGGTCCATCCGCGCCACCGATAATGGCAATGGCTGCGGCATCCTGCATGGTAAATTCAAAGCCTGGCACCAAATTCAGCGCTATAGCGCCAATTAAGGTCGCAAAGATCCCAAACTGCGCCGCCGCGCCGAGTAATAAGGTTTTTGGGTTGGCGATCAGCGCACTAAAATCTGTTAGTGCTCCGACTCCCATAAAGATCAGCAGTGGAAAAACGCCGGTTTCAATCCCCACATGATAGGCGTAGTAGAGTATTCCTCCCTCTTCGGTAAAGCCTGCGTTGGGAATATTCGCCAGCACTGCACCAAAGCCAATAGGCAACAGCAACAAAGGCTCAAATCCACGCACGATAGCGAGGTATAACAGCAACATGCCAACGACCATCATTAAGACCTGCCCTGCGGTAAAATGGGCTATGCCCGTTTCGGCCCAAAACGCCAGTAAACCATCCATATAGACTCCTAGGCTAAGGCCAATAATTGAGAACCCACGACAACTGAATCGCCTTCTTTCACAAAGAGATGGGTAATAACACCATCCCCCTGAGCGCGGATCTCTGTCTCCATTTTCATCGCCTCAAGGATGATCACCACATCGCCAGCGCAGACCTTGTCGCCAATCCCCACATGCACTTTAAAGATATTGCCCGATAGCGGCGCACTCATCTTCAGCTTAATCTCGGCGGATTGAGCCAATGGAGCACTGTTTAAATGAGAAGTAGGGGCATAATTAAGCTGCGAAGCTACCTGTCCTTGAGGTTGGATCTGACTAATTTCGCCGCCCTCGGCAACCTCAACCACATAAGCTTGCCCCTCAACCGTGACGGTATAGGTTTCGGCCTCACGCGGCGTAACTGGTAAGATTGGCGCAAGTTCAGGGTTTGGCTCAAAGGCCGTTGGATCGTGACGGTGCTTTAAAAACTGTAAGCCAATCTGTGGGAAGAGCGCATAAATGAGTAAATCATCGTCCGAAGACTTTTCCTTACTCTCTAAGACGAGACTAATCCCTTGATCCTGCGCCTTTGATAATAACTCTGCACGCAACTTGTCTAACTCTGGTACGAGTAAATCCGCAGGACGGCAGGTGATCGCCACCTGCCCATTAAGTACTCTTGCCTGCAACTCTGAATTCACTGGCGCTGGCGTAGCGCCATATTCGCCCCTTAACACACCTTCAGTCTCTTTCGTTAACGATTGGTATCTTTGTCCCATCAGTACGTTGATAACGGCTTGCGAGCCAACAATTTGCGAAGTTGGTGTAACCAAAGGCAGAAAACCTAAATCTTGGCGTACCCGAGGGATCTCCTCCAGCACCGCATCCATCTTATCTAGTGCACCTTGCTCTTTGAGTTGACTCTCCATGTTTGTCAGCATGCCGCCAGGGACTTGCGCACGTAGAATACGGGGATCAATCCCCTTTAGCGCACCTTCGAATTTGGCGTATTTTTTGCGAACCTCACGAAAATAAGCGGCAATCTCCTCAAGTAATACAAGATCATAGCCTGTTGCACGTTCAGTATCTTCCACCATAGCGACTACCGTTTCAGTTGCGGTATGGCCATAGGTTTGACTCATGGAAGAAATGGCGGTATCGAGCACATCGACTCCCGCCTCAATAGCCTTTTGATAGGTCGCCGTGCTCAGCCCTGTAGTCGCGTGACTATGCAGAGATAGTATGAGTTGAGTTTGTGATTTTAGACGACTGATAAGCTCAAAAGCTTCCATAGGCTTGAGTAAGCCCGCCATATCTTTAATACACAGCGAATGGCAGCCCATGTCCTCAAGACGCTTTGCCATATCAACCCAAGTATCAACCGAATGAACAGGGCTAGTTGTATAAGAAATTGTGCCTTGCGCGTGCCCACCGACATCACGCACCGCTTTAACTGCCATATCTAGGTTACGCACATCATTCATCGCATCAAAGATACGGAAGACATCGACACCATTAGCATGGGCACGCTCAACAAAACGTGTGACTACATCATCGGCATAATGGCGATAACCCAAAAGGTTTTGTCCGCGCAGCAACATTTGTTGAGGCGTATTGGGCATGACCTTTTTCAGTTCGCGGATCCTATCCCAAGGATCCTCACCCAAATAACGGATACAGGCATCGAAGGTCGCTCCGCCCCAAGACTCCAGCGACCAAAAACCGACTTTATCAAGCAAAGGTGCAATCGGAAGCATGTCATCGAGGCGTAAACGCGTCGCTAAAATAGACTGATGTGCATCCCTCAAGACGACATCGGTTAACTGTAATGGCTTAGACGCCACAATCGAATTTACTCGGTTCATATGGCGCTCCATTATTGAGCCTGAGAACGATACTGCTGGACGGCTAAGCTAATCGCAGCCACCAATTTAGGATCTAAAGTGCTTGCAGCTCCAGTTGAGCTCGCATCATTGACCTTTAACGGTTCTACTGCTTTGTGCTCTTCACGACACCACTTAGCAACCAGATTCACAGCTAATATCAATACACTTAAAAATAAATAGACCAGCCCCATCCCCAATAACATGATGCCAACAGCGTCTAATAACTGTTGCGTTAGCTCCCCTTTCACTGCCCTACCTCCTTCGCCCTTAACCAACATTCGCGTTTTAAATTAACAACCACACAACATCTGTATTGATAACAAACTTAATCGACGAATGTAAATTGGTAAGACCAATTAACATAAGATCAGCAACAAGTGTCTGAGGGATCCTTAGTGAACGACCGATAAAATGAATATTCGCTAATGAAACGGCAAAGCAGAAATTTTTATTGAGGAGTAATGACGAAATGAAGATACCAGCCAAGATGAAACCAAAAGCAAAAATGGGCTGACAATAAGGTTCTGACTCCCCCTTAAACGAGCATACAAAGAGTACAAGCTTTAAATTTACTGATTAGTCCTATAAGGACAAAAATCAAAGGGGTCTCAATGCGCTACAGTATTTAGACCAAGCAGCCATTTAAATGAATGATGCTAAGGGTGTTAGAGAATGAAGAAAACGGAGCAATGAGGGGCTCTCTGTTTACATTGCGTATGAGGCGATAAATTAAAGAAGTCAGTGATTAGAGAAGTATTTTGAAGAATAGAACGTTGAAATTCAAAACTCTAAATGCAAAAAAGCCAGCTTATTCAGCTGGCTTCATTGTTTATTTAGGCGCTTGGCGATGACCTACTCTCACATGGGGAGACCCCACACTACCATCGGCGCGATTGCGTTTCACTTCTGAGTTCGGGATGGGATCAGGTGGTTCCACAAGGCTATTGTCACCAAGCAAATTCTTACTGGTTAATTGTCCGTCTGACGGCATTGTCTCCTCGCTACTGTGCTCATGTACTAACGTACACTCCGCGCCTCGCTCGTCACGGCTTTGTCAGCCTAACAATTTCCTGCGTAATTAATCTTTATTTGTTAATTTAGAAAGCTGTATTGAGTATCACTTCTTAAGTGTTTCTATTCAAGCTAAGTGCTACTTAGCAAAACCCATCTGGGTTGTATGGTTAAGCCTCTCGAGTCATTAGTATCAGTTAGCTCAACGCCTCACAACGCTTACACACCTGACCTATCAACGTCCTAGTCTCGAACGGCT